>NZ_JBNDHS010000095.1:0-22171 GCF_056755095.1 Rhizobium sp. SVR5-9E
GTCGTCGCCCGTGCCGCCGAGCATGGTATCACCGCCAGCCCCGCCATCCAGCGTGTCGTTGCCGGCAGCACCGGTGACGACATTCGCCAGGGCATTCCCGGTCCCCGCAAAATCGCCGATTCCAGTGAAGGTCAACTTCTCGACATTGGCGATGCTGGTCAACGCATAAACGGAAAGCGCCGTCTTGATCAGATCACTGCCTTGATTGGCGGCTTCGCTAACGATATCGGCCAAATCATCAACGATGTAGGTGTCGTTACCAACACCTCCAATCAACGTATCGGTGCCGGCGCCACCGTCCAGGATGTCGGCTCCCCCGCTGCCCTTCATCGTATTGGCGAGGTCGTTGCCCGTCCCGCTGAATGCGGCAGTTCCTGTGTAGGTCAGGTTTTCGATATTCGCCTTGGACGCTAGAGAGTAGGCGACAAGTCCCGTTTTGACTGTATCGATACCTTCGCCGCCGTTTTCGATCAGGACGTCGGCAGCGTTGTCGACAATGTAGGTGTCGTCGCCACTGCCGCCGATCAGCGTATCGGCACTAGCCACCCCGTTCAGTGTGTCATTGCCGGAGCCGCCGGTTATCGTGTTGGCGAGCGCATTACCAGTTCCTGTAAAGTTGCCGGTGCCGATATAGACAAGGTTCTCGACGTTGGTGCCGACGGTATAACTCGCAAGTGCCGTCTGGACTGTGTCCGTTCCCCCATTCGGGTTCTCGATCACAACGTCGGTCGCAACATCGACCACATAGATGTCGTCGCCGACTCCGCCCGACATCGTGTCGGAACCAGCGCCCCCGATCAACATGTCGGCGCCGGCGCCACCGTCAAGCGAATCATTTCCAGCATTACCCCAAAGGGTATTGTTCACCTCGTTGCCGATAATCGTGTCATTGCCTGAGCCTGCCTGAACATTTTCGATCAGTGACGCAAGATTGTTGTGATAAAGAAGCGCGTTGAAAATGTTACCGCGAGCAAAGCCATTATTAGGGCCACCTCCCAAATAGGCCAACTGGCCTTGGGAAAAGACTGAGAAGCCTCCGGGTCGCAGGTCAATTTTAAGGCGGGTGGTATAAGCGCTCAGATCATAGGTGTCGACACCGCCGCCGTCCCAGATTGTTGCAAAGATCCTGTTGTCATCGGGCGTGATGGCCGCTACCCCGTTGACATAGGTCGTCCCTTCATTCGGATTCCACCTGTAGGTGGTATTGTCACTGTTGATCGTGTAGTCCGCACCATAGATTTCCTGCAGGGCGGCGATGTCGAGCATCATGAAGGATTGTGGCGCACCATTCTGCTCGTATTCGTAACCCCTCGCATCGTCTCCGATATATGTGCGGTAGGTCATGATCGTATATTCGATAGAATCGTAGGCGCTGGGCACGATCGCTGGATTGCCATCCGGTTCATGACCATGTTTCAAACCGAGAGCGTGACCCAGTTCATGCGCCAGCGTGTGTCCCGCATAGTTGCCGAAATTCGGAAAGCGATAATCATTTTCTGTGCCAGCATATTCCGTCCCGAACCAGATATCGCCGCCGCTGCTGTCCCTGCTTGGATAATAGGCCCCTGCCGTCGGAAGAGTGGGATCCGACGACTGAGCGAATCGCACCGATGCGGTGTCCACGTCCCTGGCCGCAAAGTTGGCGTTAGTGAATCCCTCTACGGAGAAACCGTCATTTGCCGTGTTTCCGTAGGATTGTTCCATAAGGAACAAGGCAGCGGACTGCTGTTGTGAGGAAATCGGAGAGAAACTGTAATCTTTCTCGCCGTTATAGGAGTACGATGTCGAGATGGTGGGAAACGCATAGGTTATCGTTCCGTCCCAGGCATAGCCGCTGATAACCCCGTCAATTTTCTGGTCTCCCGTCAAGCTCACGTTCCTGGTGGAACTACTAATGCCTGTCATCAAACCCCCGTTTGCTTATTCCACTCTGCCGTGCGTTATGTCGATTCCCTCCGCTCCATGAGAGCGGCCCTGCCATTCATTCGAGAACCAGTGTGGACCGCCAAGGTTGAATGCCGTCGCGCGATGGCGACTACCTCTCCCTCATCGCCTCCGCTGCGACTTCAACCAAGGGCGAAAACACGTACTCCAGTATTCTGCGTTCGCCCGTTCGAACCTCCGCAATCGCCGCCATGCCCGCGCTGAGCTTTACCTCACGGCCATCTGCTGAGATGTGATCAGTCTCCAAACTCAACGTGACCGGAAACACAAGGTTCTGCATTCTTTCGGCGCCACCGAACGTGGTCTCAACCTGTCTTGTTGCGGCATCGCCTTCGCGGCGTGCGGCGTCGGGTTCCGGGATCGCATCCGCCGCAATTTTCGTGACACGGGCTGGGATCGTTCCGTAGCGCGTAAAGGGAAAGGCTTCGAGCTTGACGACAGCGTCCTGGCCAACCTTGATGAAGCCGATATCCTTGTTCAAAGCGTAAACTTCAAGCTCCAACATACTGCCGTCGGGCACAACACGCATGACCTCCTGGCCGACCGTCACCACCTGACTTACGCTCGTAATCGAGGATGCCTGCACCGTGCCGTCTATAGGACTGCGCAAGGACATCTGCTCGCGAGAATTTTTTGCCTTCGCCAGCCGTTGCTCCAACTCTTCGACCCGACGTTCCGCATCACCGAGCCGTCCAAGTTGATCGCTTAGGAACACTCGCGTTACCTTGTCCTTCTCTCGCGCGAAAACCTCGATGCCGGCCCCCGCGTCTGCAAGCTGGCCCTCCTGCATGGCAAGCTGCGTCGCCTGCTCTTTCAGGGTCTGCATTGCATCAATCACGCTCGCCATCGTGCCGGCCTCTTTCGAAGCAAGTGCGTTGCGCATCGTCACACGCAATCTTAGCGTGTCGACCAGGGAGTTCTGAGCCGCAACTGTCACTATGAGACGATCGCGCTCCACTTCCTTCTGATGCCTCTGAGCATCAAGCGAGGCAACCGCCGCTTGGTGCTGCTCGAAATCACCCAAGAGGATGCCCTCTTCACGGCGTCGCAGTTCATCGGGCACGCCTGCATCCCAAGAGATCATCGGGAACGGCTGGTCCTTCTCCTGTGAACGAACATATTCAACGACAGTTTTCCGACGCAGGACCTCGGCCCGCACAGACGCCAGGCCTTTTGCGGCATCCGTCTCATCGGCAATGGCATCCGTTGGATCAAGTTCAAGGAGAATATCATCTCTCTTAACATGTGCACCATTTGGGGGCGGAAGCGCCTTCACCTTGCCGGTCAGCAACGGCTGTACGACCTTGACGCGGCCGGTCGGTTGGATCTTGCCCTGTGCGGCGGCGATGATGTCGATATGGCCAACATAGGACCAGATCAACGCCGTTGTGGCGAAGGCGCAAATGATCAAGATCAGCGCCACATGAACGGGCGAAGGCGGCGTTTCCAGAACTTCAAGTGCTGGCGCCAGAAACTCGTGATCGGATCGTTTTGCCGGCGGCGGACGGCCGGCATATCGAACAGCTTGGGCAGTTGCATCTTTCATGCGGCGCCCCTCGCATTCTGCAGGGCCCAAAGCCGCGCATAGAGCCCGTCTGGGCGCTTGAGCAGTTCGTCATGGCTGCCGACCTCCGCGATCCGCCCGTCCGCCATGCCGATGATCCTGCTGCACGGCCTGACGGCGGCAAGCCGGTGCGCAATGATGATGACCGTCCTGCCCTCAGTGATCTGATGCATGTTCGTCTGGATGACGCGTTCGCTCTCGTAATCGAGTGCGCTGGTCGCCTCGTCGAAGATCAGGATCGGCGGATTCGTCGCAAGCGCACGGGCAATGGCGATCCTTTGCCTCTGGCCGCCGGACAGGTTGGCCCCGCGTTCCTCGATCATCGAGTCATAGCCTTGGGGTAGCCGCGTGATGAATTCGTCCGCCCCCGCAAGCTTGGCGACGGCGATCACCTGGGCGCGCTGCATTGCCGGGTTGGAGAAGGCGATATTGTCGTGGATCGTGCGATTGAAGAGAAGGTTGTCCTGCAGGACGACACCGATATGGCTGCGCAACCAGGCGGGATCGAGCTGGGAAAGATCCGCCCCGTCAAGCAGGACCTGCCCTTCTTCCGGGAGATAGAGCCGCTGCACCAGCTTGGTCAACGTCGATTTGCCAGAACCGGATGCACCGACGATGCCCATCACCTCGCCGGGATGAATGTCGAGAGAAATGTTCTTTAAAACCTCAGGCGTTCCTGGCCGATAGCGGAAGGTCACGTTTCGGAACTGGATCAACCCCATCGGCGGAGGTAACGCCACGCGAGCGCTCGGCTGGCGCTCCATTGGCGTGTTCAGGATATCACCGAGGCGATCGACGGAGATCTGCACCTGCTGGAAATCTTGCCAAAGCTGCGACAGCCTCAGAACCGGCTGGGTCACCTGTCCCGCGATCATGTTGAAGGCTACTAGTGAGCCGACCGACAGCTCGCCATCCATAACGGCCTTGGCTCCGAAGAGGAAAAGCGCAGCCGTGGAAAGCTTGCTGACATACTGGATAAGGTTTTGTCCGCCAGCACTCAGTAGCGTCGTGTCGAAAGCCGTCCTGACATAGGCGGCGAGCTTCTCTTCCCACTGCGCCTGCATGACCGGCTCGACGGCTGCGGACTTCACCGTATGGACGCCGACGATCGCCTCGACGAGGAACTGCTGGCTGGCGGCACCCCGGTTGAACTTCTCCTTGACGAATTCCCGCAGTGGCGGCCGGACTAGGAGGCCGATCAGGATGTAGATCGGGATGGCGGCAATGACGATCAGCGTCAGACTCCAGGAATAAGCGAAAAGAACAGCGATAAAGACAAAAGTGAAAATGAGATCAAGTGCCGAGAATAGTCCCTGCCCGGTCAGAAAAGCGCGGATGGTCTCAAGTTCGCGCACGCGAGCGACTGTCTGACCGGCCGAGCGGGTCTCGAAGTAACCGAGAGGCAGCCGCAGAAGATGATGAAACAGCCGTTGCCCAAGTTCGACGTCGATCCGGTTGGTTGTGTGCGCCAGGGCATAGGTTCGGAGATATTGCAGGACCACGTCGAAGAGACCGATGATTGCAATGCCAGCGACAAGTACGAATAGCGTTGAGTAGCCTTTGTGCGTCAGGACTTTGTCGACTACGACCTGAAAAAACAAAGGTGTGACCAGGGCGAAAATCTGCACGAACAGCGAAGCAATCAGCACATGAGCGAGTGGTTTGCGATATCGCCAAATAGACGGTAGAAACCACTTGAAGCCGAACTCCCGTGGATCGGACCCCTCGCCGCCGAGCCGCCGGCCGACGAGGATCACGCATGACCCGATTTCAGCGAGGATTTCCGAGGGTGTGATCTCGCGATCAACGCGTGTCACGGGATCTACGAGCCTATATTTTCCGGAGGGATTGAGCCCACCCAGCACCTGAAACGCACCACCCTGCAGTTTGACGATGGCAGGCACCGGCATCGTGCGGAGCCGATGTTCTGTTACGCGATCAACGACACGCGCCTTGAGGCCGATGACCTTTGCCGCGCGCTGAATATCGATCGGTTGCGCTGCTCGCCCTTTCAGCGCCAGATCGTGTTGGAGTTGGCTCGGGTCTGCAGCAATTCGATAGAATGCAGCAATACCGCAGAGCGCACGAAGACCGGAGTCGTGATGCTGCGGAACGACGCCATCCATGTCGAGAAATGTTTCCTCTCACCCCGCGCTTTGCGTGTACAAAGCACCCTTCCCCAACAACCGTTCTTGCCGGTTTTGCGCCTGCAGAATGTAGGCGGACTTACGTCTATATCGCTATGGAAATATTGCGCTCCTGAGATTTTGGGAGGACGTGTGTCATCTTATCCACAGAGCACAACCGTAATTGTGATTTTTGTAATCAGAGGTTGCTGTTTCCACCTATTTTTACATCTTCGCCATGGAGTGCATAGCTGGCGCGCGCAGCAATGCGGCTCTCCACGCCGCTGAACTCGCAGAGAGCGCCCAGCCGATTCAGCTTCGATATGGGTGGAGCTACGAGTTTCGGTATGAAACAGCGGTTCACGTTGGAAGGAAGGTTGGGGTCTATGTCCGCCTAGGGCGCCAGTAGCGGAAATAATTTCCGTCCTTGCGCGATGGTCCCAGGTACAGAGCTTGGGCCGGATTTGGCGCTGCGGCCTTCAGGTTATGGTGAGCTTTGCGAACGACGAGCTACCATCGCCAGCGAAGATGAAGTCTTCGCGCCGGCGATAGCCGGGTCCTGCGGTATTTCGAGATTGGGAAGAATGGTTGCGGGGGGCCTGAGCCCACAGAGACTAGTAATTTTGCGTCAGTTGGCCTACGGAATCGCTTCCGTTTCCTCTCAATGTAAGAAAACATTGAAGAACCGCGCGATCCGATGCCCGTTTTGCCCAACCGTCAGGTATAAAAGTGCCCGTCGCCGTCACGTACATGTTTTCATTCCCTGCGTGAACTGGAAGTCGGCAACCTGCAGGCTGGAAACGACGATCGACCATCGCCAGCGAAGATGCAGTCTCCGCTCCAGCAATAGCCGACTCCTGCGTTATTTCTGGATTGGGACAAACTGGTTGTGTCACGCAAAACTTGCGACCAAAGGCCCCGTTAAGAGTTAGCCACAGCGATCAACGGCTTGTTCCCGACGTTTTTCCGGCACTAGGACTTCGTCCGGTCGAATTGCCGTCCCATTAGAACCTACGCGTTATTGTCGACTACTCCTTCTCACTCGGGCCAATTTAACACATACATTTCACGTCGAAGAACTGGCGCACCCGCGACAACGTCACCATCGCTCGAAATTCCATACATGGAAAAGCCGTAATTGGAGTAATCGCATTTGCCACCGGAAACGATCACATCGATCCACGCTCTTTCTGTGACGGCGGGATACACAAAAGGCTGCGCGCTGCACTGAGCGACAGGCGTATCCCGCGACGGGGATGCTGCAGACAGCCGAAACACGGCATTCTTAGAAGAAGTATCCCTTAACGTCGTTAGTTGACCAATAAGCGGGTTTGCGGCGTCACGGTTTTGCCAATGCAAACGCGTCGCACGATAAATATCCCTAAAACCAACGGTGAAGAAGAGGACGATGATAACCGCTCCCATTACCCTAGTCACATGGCGGCGCGGAGCACCAACCGCGAGCTGAATGTTCAAAGTGTTGATCGCCGATGAAAGAAACCAAGGAAGAGCTACGAAAAACGGAACGCTTGTAAAATAATAAGCGGATCCACCTGGTATCTTGAAGAGGGCGACAATCAATACTCCAGCGGCCAAACTGCCGACCATAAACAACGAACTGGGCCGCCTTATCTCCCTCGATACACCTCCTTGCCATCCAACGACAATGGCGCAAATTGGAACAAAAAAGTGTATAGAAAAAAACGATACAACCGAAAACACCGCGGCGGCGAGGTGGAAAACGGCAATGTCTCCAGCCGCCCATTCAGATTTGGAAAGACGGATATAGTATCCCCAGAAAGAGTAATCGGAAATAAAGTTAAACGGTTCAATTTTAGAAGCATCGGAATTCGCGGCTATTGCAAAAACCGTCCAGAAGACTGCGGCCATCGCCAGTATACACACAGCAGCCTCAAAGAGGCGCCGATCAACCCGCAGAAACAATATCCTGCTGGCCCAGATACCCCAGTAAATAAGCCCTACCGATGCTTTTGCATTGGCAATTGACACCGCGAACGCGAACACAACCACGAGATCAAGCAATCCCAACCGCTTCTTGAAAAGCAACGGCATGCCCACGAGCATGAGACCCAATGCAACAAGATGTGATTCTGAAATGAAGTACGAATTTACCAGGAACCACTTCTTGAAGAGGAAGACGACGCCGAACAGAAGTAAGCAAGCGGCAATGTAAGCCTGATAAAGCTTATCGGTTTTCATGCCAACCACGGCGGAGGTATAGACGATAGCGAAGAGAAGAATCGGCCCGAAAAATACATAGGGGGCGATGCCGTAAACCTCGAGCACGCTGACCCCAGATAGGACGCTTAAGCCCGCCATTAGATAATGCGAGAGGACATAGTATGGGACATCTACGAGGCCATTGAGACCCGTGGAACTTATCCCATAATTTTTCAACATAGACGCAATGCTGGCGTGAAAAAGGGTATCCTTATGCAACAATCCGGCATTAAGTCGGGTAGACATATCAAAAAAAGTATACGGTTTTCTGGTGCCGACAAACAATAGGGTCGCGAAAACCGCCGCAAGTAGGCACTGCCGGATCACTACGGCGGGATCAGGTATCTTTGCCAGGCGACAACAAGATAGAACGAAGCTGATCGCCAACCCAAGGAAAAGTACGCCATTATACCATTCGCTATTGGTATACGCGGCCAAGCAGATCAGTGCATAACAGGTAAGCAACCCAATACTGACGTCCATAAATCGCGACACAATATAAAAGCACGATATTAGGCCGATACAGACCGCGGACACACGAAGCATCGGCCAAAACACAGCAGCGTCCCACATAAGGAGACTGCCGACCCCGAATGTTACGATCGTTGAGAGAAAAAGACTTAGAAACAGAAAATCGCTCTGCCTCCGCGAGAGGCTAACCTCCTCCAGCAACCCAGGGCTGTCTACCTTATCGAACATTTCTGCAGCCTCCAAAGGCTATTGGGTCAGCAAACAATTCCTTCTCACTGACTGCAATTGCTCGAAAACGCCGATACTCCGTCCTCTGAATGTTCGGCATTGTTCCTCTTAGGAGGCTGCTCAATATAGTCACTGCATGCTCCTGTCCGTCTTTCTTGAGGCCAATCCATGAAAAAGGCGAATATGCACCTTCAATATGCCGGGTCGAAGCTGGAGCCTTACAAATCTACCGGTCGATGCCCATTGTTGTTCTCGGTTGTTGGGGAGCTTCTTTTGGCCTGCGATATCAACCTGCTCGAATGTGTACTGGTGCGGCTGTCTACCGCGCCCAAGTTTTTGAGCTTTGCGGCATAGGTCACTTTGTCCAAGTTGACGATGAAACCGCCGGTGTTTTCGCTGGCTCAGCGGATAACCTCCGAGCCCATAAAGCGGCTCCGCCAATGACCAGGATTGTCGCTCGCCCTGTATCCTCCTGATAGGTCAGCCGATGGTATCAATCAAAACCTTAGCAATGTGTTCTTGCTTTTCAGCAGTTAGGCCAACCCACAGCGGCAAACGCACTAGCCTTTCAGATTGAGCAGTGGTCACTTCCAACTCGCACTTCGTGCGGCCATACCGCCTTCCAGCCGGTGAAGAGTGCAGGGGCACGTAATGGAAAACCGAGAAAATGTCATTCCTCTTGAGCTCATTGAGCACCTTCTGACGATCAATCCCCGGCGCAAGCAAGACGTAGTACATGTGGGCATTGTGCTGGCATTCATCTGGCACGATAGGCCGGCGTAGCAACCCCTTGGCCTCTAGCGGTTCAAGAATCGCGTGATAGCGTTGCCAGATGGCCAAGCGGTCGTTGGTAATGCGCTCGGCTTCTTCAAGCTGTGCCCACAGGAAGGCCGCAATCAACTCGCCCGGCAAGAACGAAGAGCCTACCTCCTGCCAGGTGTATTTATCCACCTCACCCCGGAAAAAACGACTGCGGTCGGTGCCCTTCTCACGGATGATCTCGGCGCGCACCGCCAGCGCGGGGTCGTTCACCAGCAAGGCTCCGCCTTCGCCCGAAATTACATTCTTAGTTTCGTGAAAGCTGTACGCCCCCAGATCGCCTATGCTGCCCAGCGCTCGCCCTTTGTAGGTCGCCATCACGCCCTGTGCCGCATCCTCCACAACCTTGAGGCCATGCCGCTTGGCGATGTTCATAATGGTGTCCATCTCGCAAGCCACACCCGCGTAGTGGACCGGGACGATGGCGCGAGTGCGCGAGGTGATCGCTGACTCGATGAGGCGCTCATCCAGGTTCAAAGTATCTTCTCGGATATCGACAAACACCGGAATGCCGCCACGGAGCACAAACGCATTGGCGGTCGACACGAAAGTGTAGGAGGGCATGATGATCTCGTCACCAGGCTCGATGTCCAGAAGCAATGCCGCCATCTCCAGTGCGGCGGTGCAGGAGTGCGTCAGCAGCGACTTGTCGCATCCACTCTTGTTTTCCAGCCACTCATGGCAACGCTTGGTAAAAGGCCCGTCACCGGCAAGCATGTTGCCGAACTTGGCTTCGGCAATGTAATACAACTCTTTACCGGTCATGAAGGGCCGGTTGAACTGGATTTTTTGACTCACTGCTTATCCCCCTGAAGCCTGTGCCACTCGTCGGCGACACCGCGCAGATACTCGCTGTACTCGCATGCGGGCATGTGCTCAATCAAGGTTTCAAACTGATCAATACGGAGGAACCCTCTCACCAGCGCTGCCTCTTCGGGACAACCGATTTTCACGCCTTGCCGCCGCTCGATGGCTTCAATGTAGGAAGAAGCCTCGTGCAGAGCGGTACTGGTGCCGGCATCGAGCCAGGCGAAGCCCCGGCTCAACCGCCGCACCTGCAGCTTGCCACGCCTCAGGTACTCCAGATTGACATCTGTTATCTCAAGCTCGCCCCGAACGGATGGTTTAACCGCCTTCGCAATCTCCAGCACGCTGTTGTCGTAGATGTACACACCCGGCACGGCATAGCTGCTTTTAGGGTGCCGGGGCTTCTCTTCAATAGAGATCGCCTTGCCGTTTCGGTCGAACTCCACCACACCATAGCGCTCGGGATCCTTGACGTGATAGGCGAAAATTGTTGCGCCATCCGTAAAACTGGAGACCGCCCGGGGAAAATCGTCGCCCCCCGAGAAAATATTGTCACCGAGCATCAGGATCACATCATCAGAACCCACAAAATCAACGGCAATCAAGAATGCCTGCGCAATCCCTTCGGGTCGGGGCTGTTCGCGATACTGGATCGCTATTCCCCATTGATTGCCATCGCCAAGCAAATTTTGATACCGAGGCAAGTCGTGAGGCGTTGAAATAATACAGAATTCCCTGACCCCCGACGCAATCAGAACGGTGATAGGATAGTAGATCATAGGTTTGTCGAACACAGCCTGAAGCTGCTTACTGGACACTCGCGTAAGAGGATACAAACGCGAGCCAGCGCCACCAGCAAGAAGAATTGCTTTCATTCATGTCTCCCCTCACCGATCGCGGCGACACGACCGACGTTGATTGGATAAATACCTTCTTTACGCAAGCAAAAATGGGAAAGGACAGTTCCAGACTCACGTCTTCCTAGCCACGAGCAGTCTTGAACCACCCAAAGGAAGATCGAGACCACTTTTGATGAGAGCGCGTTCCGCGCGCAATATCCATCTGAAAGCGCTATTGAGCAGGCTTGGAAGTTCCATCTCGGCTCGAACGTCGATTTCGGCAACTGATTTATTTCGGCTTAGCAAACGCGAAGCAAGCATTGCCGGAAGCAGAAGCGAAACGAATGAGGTGTCGCGAAGGATGGTGAAGCCTGCGGCAGTAACCTTCTTACTTAGTTCGCTGGCTGTGTACCGTCGATAATGGTGAGCATAATCGTCAAGTGGACTCCACAACCATGGATGTTGCGGAACGGTCACTAGGAGCGTCCCTTTGGGTTTCAGTGCAGCGTGCATTTGTTGCAGGACGGTTTCATCCTCCTCGATGTGCTCAAGAACATCAAATGCGCCAATGGCATCAAACTCCTCGGCGAAGGGGATCACCCGCGCATCCATCTGCATCAGCCGCGCAGTCGGCAATCTCTGCGAAGCGAAATGCAGACCCTCAATAAATATCTCGCTTCCGAAAAGCTGTACTTTGGTATGTTTCCTCGCAATACCGGAGAGCACAAAACCCGTTCCGCAGCCAATTTCCAGAAAGGACCGAAAATTTGGGTGATACTTGCTCAGAACCCATAAGATGAGATCGTTTCGGGATTGGAACCAGAAATTCGTCGCCTCCAACTCCGACAAAACCTTGAAATAAGAAGCCTCAAACCCGCCGCCTTGGTTAGCAAACTGCGGAGAGTAAGCTGTTATTCCGTCTATTTTTTTAGGCTCCCAACGGCAAGTGGGGCAACGAGGTGTACTGGCTTCGCTATCGAATTTCGTTCCACAATCCAAACAACGGAAGCTCACGGGTTCTGTTTTCTCTTGCTAACGGACGGAAAGACATAAATGCTGGAAGCTACATATACGAATGCGGCCACGGCAACTATACCAAACGCTTGCACGTAGGCGTGGGCATAATGGAGCCTGTCCACAAAGATATAGAGGATGCTGTAATTCAGCGCATAGCCAATGCTATAGATGATTCCATATTTGATTATCGCGCTCTGCTGATCCGCAGCATGAATGAATACCCAGCGCCGAATAGCGGCAAACCCCATCAAGACCCCAACAAAATAAAGTATAGTCATCGCTAATTTTGGTGGAACCCCAACAAAAGTGACTATGAGGTAAAGAACATATCCCAGAGCGTTTGTGACTAGACCAGTGAAGCCAAATCGAACCAACTGTAGCATACTATTTTTAGATAGAATCAGACCTGCTCCACTTTATTTGTCGTCAAGAATGGCCAGGCCGAAACCCGTCTTCCCGTATCCGTCGCCATTGTATAGCATATAGGTATTGCCCCTGTGCCGAAACACGTAAGGGTACTCGACCATCTCGCTATCCCAGCCCTTCTCGGAAAGGCCGATGCCGGCCTGATCTAGTTTCAAGGTCCATGTGATTCCGTCCCGGCTTTCAGAATATCCAATCCGATAGGTTTCGCCCTGACCACTGCGATAGGAAAACCACATCCGGTAACCACGCGCCGCATCAACAAGCACCGTAGGCCTGGAGAATGCCTGCGCCTTGCCAATTTCATACGGTATAGTCACTCCCTCTTTGTGCCATATATGACCATCCCTCGAATTTGCAGACTTGATGACATGGAGCATTTCACCGTTCCCCGCATCCCAGGTTACGGTAGAGCCGTACCACATTCTGAACGTTCCGTTGTCGGCCTTTTCAACCCACGGATAGGAAAGGCTGACTGAATCTTCCTCATCCGAGGCCATGAACGGCACGTCAGCATCCAATTCAAGCGTTAGATCAGGTCGAACCTTTATGCGTCCGATATCGCCTCGCCAATGCCCCCCCGGCGGCCTCTGCCATCCCATGAACAGCATATAGCGCTGGGCGTCTACACAATAACAGTTGCCAATACTGATGCCCGCTTCAAAGAAACTGCCGCCGGCGCCGTGGATCAGGAAAGGTAGCTTGTGCTCGCAAATGATTTCTCGTGTCACGACATCGATATCGACAGCGCCAACAGAGGAACGATTCTCATTGTCACGTCCGCTAAAAAACACCCGGTATGTGTCACCTTCAAGGTGAAGTGCGAGCGGGTTAGCGGCGTGGCTCGTCAGCTTAGGATGAATCCCCGACGGTTCGAAAAGCAGTCCAGTTTTGATCCATATATCGGTCATATCTTGCGCAGTTTTGAACTGGGAACACGGGAGCGTTCAGTGGCGCTAGATACGTAAATCCCGTCGGCTTCGGCATCCGACAGTATGAGTGCTCCGGCGCCAATAACGCATCTTTCTCCGATCGTCACGTGATCGCGAAGTGTCGCATTGACCCCGATGAAACACTGCTCACCAATCATAACGCCACCGGACACAACCACATGTGAGGAAACGAATGTGTGGCTCCCAATATGCGAATGATGGCCGATATGGTTACCGCTCCACAGTGTTACGTTATCGCCGATACGCGAAAATGGCTGGATGGTGTTGTCTTCGAGAACGAAACAGTTGCGGCCGAAGGCATGTTCGTTGAGCACAGTAGCCTTGGAACTGATATAGCTCGCAAGATCGTAACCAAGAGCCTGCGCTGCCTCGAACTTCTGCTTGCGGATCAGGTTTAGCTTGGCATAGCTGAGTGCCACGAAAAGCGCATGGCCGGCAGGAGGATAGCGATCAGCGACTTCTTCGAAAGCAACAACCGGCAAACCGCAAAACTCTCGCTCCGTCAGGTAACCTGCGTCAACGGTAAACGCGACTACCTCATACTCGCTGTCATGGCTAAAATAGTAATGCGCGAGTTGGGCAATATCACCAGTCCCGAAAATGATGAGCTTCCGCGTCATAGCTGCTTCCTCACAATCATCGTAAACTCGTATAGCTCATAGTCATGCAACAAAGCCACTTGTCGGGAATAACGGCGCTTGCAAAGATCAAATAAGTCCAGCGGATTGGCATAATAGAGATCCCGCCGCATCCGGTCGGCGTCCGAATAGGATGTCAAGCAATTGAAAGAAAACCCTATCCGGCTTGTTGCATCCATCATGTCCAGGGTTTCGGTCAAATATGCAAGCCACTCTTCGTCAGTCCGCCCGAGCCGCACATTGAAAATGCCGGAGGCTACAGAATAATCGACGACTTCACCTGGCGTGTTGCCTAACCTGAACGCGACCTCCGCCGTTTCAGCGAAACGAGAACGCGCTGCTTCAATCATCGGAAGAGCGATGTCGATACCGACATAACGAACGGCATGCCGTAGCTCTGAAAGGTGATCAAGCAATGCGCCATACCCGCATCCTATGTCGGCGATCGAATATGGTTGCGAGCGATCGACGACCTTGAGCAACTGGTTGAAACGCATGACCTGGCCAGCGTGACTGTTCCAATCTACGCCTGCGGCTGTCTGGCCGTGTTCGGCGATCCGGCCGGCGTAGTAACTCGCCACCTCGTTCAGGATGTCATCCTTGTTTCCGACCATAAATGTATCCCACGATTGTGTACGGGCGCTGCTTGGTCTCCGAAAAAATCTTCAGATAGATACCAACCGCGCCGATGAAAGAAATAGTGATCCTACCAAACTCTGATCTCCGACCTCGACAGACCATTGCAATCAAACGCCGGCCTGCTGACGCCCGAGGGGCGGTCAGCAGCTTCAGCGGCGCACATACCTCATCATGGAGCCACTTTCCGGTCCGCAATTGAAGAGCAAGTCCAATATAGTGACACCATGCTGAAAGGTTCCCCAGAGCTGGGGATACTCGGGGTATCCGACATAGTCAAACCACTCGACAGAGATACCTGCTCCCTGAAACAAGTCCTCATTCAAGTAGTCCCGCGCTGCAGGTCCAGAAACATACACCCGCGCCCCGGCCTCAACGGAAATCGCCAACAGCCTTTCGCTCTTGCCCTCCTTCAGCTCGAATTCGTACGAGTTCCGGATAGGCGTTGTAATGCCGAGATACGAGCAAACAAGCTGCAAGAGCTCCCGGTTAAGGTCGGATAAAAAAAGTTGGTCACCCGTTAGCAGGACAGGTTCCAGAAGTTGCGAAACTTCTTTGAAATGCGGTGCCCTGGCGTAATTGCTTGCGAGACTGCGCCAATGGATTTCCCGCCAAGCCTGGCCATCTAGCTCGGTTTCCCGAATCGACTGCGCATACTTGCCCTTTACTTTGACGGGGACAGTCAGCCACTTTAAGTCCTGCGGCGTCTTAATTTTGTTACGGTTCCGCCAATCTCGCCGAGTATACTGTACTTCATCGTACAAAATGAACTCGTCCACAGACGCGATCAGGTCGAAATAACCCTTCCACGGGATATAATTCGATTGCACGATTGCGACCTTCTTCATCAGGAAAATCTCATTTTAATCAGGCCGTAACGTCGATCAAAAAGATCTTTCGGCAAGCGCTCTCATTTGTGACATACCGGTGCACTGTCTTGCCGGTTCTGGTCGTTTCTGGTGACACTCGTTACCACATGCGAACGCTCGCTCGCATCGGAACGTCGTCGAGAATAGATTTCTTGAACAATTGAGCGAGGCCTATCCTTCACCTCCTCCAGGATCTGCTTTACGTAAAGGCCCATCAGCCCGGTAAAGACAGCGTTCAGACTGAAGAAAAAGACGACGACCGCCATAAGCGAAGACCATCCGTCTTGGACTGGCCCTGTCAGCGCGCGCAGAACAACAAACGCCCCGTAGCCCATACCTAGGAAAGCCATCACTAGACTGAAGCACAGCATCAACATCAACGGCTTTGCAGAAAACGTCGTGATCGCAAGGGCGGTTAAAGCAATCCGCCGTCCCAACGAGTAGGTTGTATCCGATGTGCTGGATTTGACAAAAGTGAAAGACGCCTGGGGATAGCCAGCAAGAATGCTCAGTGGAACGAAGACGGGGTTCTTATCTCGAAAACTAAGTAGAGTGGATACATAACGACGGGTCATCAATCGTATTGTCGATACGTTTTCAGGAATGCGGACTTCGCTCAAAGCAGAAAAAAGCCAATAGAACAGACGTCCTGATATCCTCTCAACATGGCCGCCTTTCCGGCCTTCCTGCAGCCCGTAGAGGCAGTCAACGGCTTTTTCGCGCAACACCCGCGCCATTTCCGAAAGCAATTCGGGTGGCTCCTCGAGATCGCTGTCAATCAAAAATATTAAATCACCCTGAGCATGTTCCAAGCCGGTGAACATCGCTCTATGATGCCCGAAGTTTCGGCTCAAGCACACCAACGATATCCGAGGGTCAAGCTCAACCCACCTTCGCACGATATTCGCGGAACCGTCCGGGCTACCATCATCGACAATCACAATTTCGATATCGTCCGCCACCGCCTCTCCCGCGGCCAAGGCACGTTGGATGAACTCTTCGATTGTGTCCATGGACCTGTATAAGGTCGTAACGATGGAAAGCTTACGGGTCATGGAGTTCATTTGACTTTCGGCAACCGAGACTTGAACCAGTCGTCAACTGAGCGAAATTCTTCCAGTCCATAGCCAAGTATTTTCTTTTGCTGGTCTGTAAAGTCCGGAGCTTCACCCAGCACAGAAGGAATATGGAACTGCTGACGCAGCATGGGAATCGTGAAGACGTGATTGATGGCTCGACGATTTTTATCAGTCCGATTCGTGCTGCCCGCGTGGTAAAGCATGCAGTTTAGAACAATAAATGTTCCCCGCTTGACGGTAACTTGGCTCTCCAAACGCCGAACAACCTCATCGGGGGGGAATGCTTCACGATGATGAGTTCCAGGAATCACGCGCGTGGCGCCATTTTCGATAGTGAAATCATCTAACGCAAAGAGTGCGTTGATAGCGAGCGGACGAGAGCTTGTAAAATGCTGATAGGGCAAATCTCTATGGTATTGCGCTTGGTGATACCTGCGCTGGTTTCCACGGTTTATGAGACCATTCACCTGGTTCAAAATGAAATAGCCGCCAAGAAGCCGTGATAACAATTCATGAAGTGGCTCGTTGAAAACGACTTTCCAGAAATTCGGGCAGATGATTGGCAGAAGTCGGACTGTGTCGCGTTCATTAATCGAGTCGAGTTCATAGCCTCGTGCAGATGCGTCGGTGTCGTATTCTGATTCCGCCTTATTGAACAACTGCGAGAGTTCATCGAGCTCAGCGCTGGTCAATCCGGAGTCCAGCGTGGTGTACCCCAGCAGTCGGACCTCCTCCGCGAGAACATCGTAAATGTCTTTTGCTTCAGTTGTTGCAATAACGCCGTAGCGAGAAATTTCGGTCATCGGATGGCATCCTGCTTTGCAATTTCAAAGGAATGGAAAATTGGAACACCCTCCGATTCGAAACGCTCCCGAACAAGCGGCCAGCTTCGATCATGCACGCCCGCGATTAGGGGCATTCTTGGAAAGTTCAAGAAGTCCTCAGTCGATACAACAGGTTTATTGTAGAAATCGCTCTCTACCGGTCGGTCTCTTACAAAAAACTCCGCATTTTCGACAACGGACGGGCTATAGGCATGAAGAAGATCGGAATACTCGCCCGTGCCGAAGATGCCGTATTTCCGGCCCTTGAGCGCCCAATCAGTCGCGTCTTGCACTTTGCTCCAGGTGTTCAAGTAGTCAGCACGCTTTTCAGAAAGAAGCTCAAAGCCACGGCTCTTATTTTCAAGGTCGGCGTCGCCCGATTGCAAGAGATGTATCCCAAAGCCCCGTAGGCTACCCGTTAAAGGAGAGCTCTCAACCACTCGGAGATTTGCGCCCGCTACAATCATCGCCAACGAGACTGGTGTAAAGTTCGATATATGATCGTAGAAGAGCAACTCCGATCCCACCATCTCTCCATCGGGACAAACCACAAGGATAATTCCCGTTTCATCAATGGCGTGTCCGCATGCTCGAAGGAAGCCGTGAGGACTATGTGTGTGCTCAATGACGTTTACGGAGAAGCAAAGATTGTACCCGCGCGGTCTCTCTTCGAACTGCTCGGCAAAACCCTCGTGGATAGAAACCCGACGTCCCGCGATCGAGCGGGCATATGCTGCTACTTTGGAGCTAGGCTCCACTCCGGTCGCAGTTTGAGCGCCAAGATTGTCAGTCAGGTGATTGAGTAGCGTGCCGCTACCACATCCGAACTCTATAATTTTGGAGAGGTCGGCCTTCCTCCCTAGATGGCACGCCAAGAAAGCTTCTATTTGCCGGCCATATTCGACGGAGCGCGCAACCTCGGCAGCCGCGTCTCGTAGGCCGATCGAATAGTCGTCGCTGTAAATCTCTCTTATTTGCTCTTCTGAAAAGTTCTGCGTATGAAAACCATGTCCGCAGTTGTTACAAGAACGGCGCTTAAGAGGATTCGATACAACTCGGCCATCACTGATCATTGAACGGGATAGATGCGGGACGGGCAGGTCTTTGCAATCCGCTGAGCCGCACGCGGGACACACATAGCTATATTCCGTCAAGCGATATCCCCCGCAACTGGTCGCTAGGCGGTTGGCAATAGCGCAATTTCGTCGCCGCATGCAAGTCGTAAAAGGAGGAAGGCAGGCTCCCGCTTTCCGCGAAGGCGGCAAAAGGCCCAAGCGCGTTTGCGGCGCCTGGAAACTATCAGCTATGGCAAGGCAATTCCCGAAACTACACCAAGATTGCCAGGCACCGCTCAACTCACGCCTCTCATGCAGGATCAAATGTCGCTTCGCACACTATTTCACGTTGCTTGGGTATGTAATTGCCCTTTTGCAATTCCTCGGCGTCAGGAAGCGGCTGGTGGTATTGGCGGTAGATGTGCGTGCCGTTGACCACTCGAAATCCCTCGAGCAAGTACTCCAAGCTTGTTCTAAATTTGTCGAATTGGCAGCCCTCGGCACCGATCATTGCGCGCCTTATACGCACGGTATGTCCAAAATATACCCTGTCAGATCTATGCCCATTTAACCTTTCCCCGCTTTTGCCGAGGATCGGCAAAATTACTTCTTCGCCGCTTTGATTGACCGAAGATATTGTAAACCAATTTTCAGCCATTCGCAGATCAGTCTCGTTAAAAACGTTGATCGGTGTCGTGCCAAAAAAAATAACGGATCGCGCAGGCTTGGATAAGACCTTTTGTATTTTCGCGACTATCGCGGGCTTGTAACTATCAAGATAAGGGGTTGGCAACGTGATCAAAAACGCCACGGCAAAAAAGCTGAAGTGCACGAAGAGTGGAACGATCGGATCGCCAGTCCCTATCGCTGTATCGCGGCGGGCTCTGGAATACCCTTCCGTATAATCGACTTTCTTTGATGGGATTTGGCAAACGCCGAACATTCTAGTGCGTCGGTCAGCCATGAAGCGATACACGGCACGTCCGCCAAGCAAGCTTCCGAGAAGCAAGAAGGGATAGGCTGGCAGCAATAGCAAGACATAGCGACTTAAGAGAAGATAGAAATCATATCCCTTAACCGGAGGTGCGTTTGACGAGATATCCACACCATAAAGATCTTTGGTGGCATCCTGCGGATCGATCCCAACCTCGGCAAGCCACCGCGCGTTTTGCGAGAGTGGCCGTAGCTCCACCCGTTGGAAAATATCGACGAACTTCACGAACTGAACTGTCCGGTCGCAAAGGTTGCATCTGTCATCGTAGGCCACGTGAAGGGTTTTAGGTCCGGCTATGAATGCTTTCTGCCAGAACAATCCGGCAAAAAAGATGAACTCAAATTCAGCGAGCCACCCGAGCTGAAGAACGAATTTGCTTAGGCAAAAGAATAACACGCCCCACACGATGACATATCGGCGAAACCACCCTCCAAGGATCACGAACGGTACAATCAAAAGATACCAGGGCAGCATCGCCCATAAAGACAATCTCGCGAGAAACACAGGCAATGTTCCCATAGAGAACAAGTGTGCGAACTCGGATGAGAAGCGGGACATGAAATTATTCGTCAGCAACAATGGCCCGGCAACACCCGTCATCCAAGCTGGCTCGTTCAGATGCATCGCAAGAGAGTACAGGCAAGTACACCAATAAGCTGTAAGCATCATGAATTTGACGATTTGAAGCGTATCAGCTGACGGAATACCGTCCTTGTAATAGAAGAATGAAATTATATGTCGAAAGGATCGGTTCGACTTCATTATCCAGGCGTCGAGAGAAAATCTTGCGCCCGCATTGGAGAGCATCAGCAATAGAGCTAAGGTCGTGCCGATATTATTTCCGAGCGTAGATGTCCCAAGCAGCCTGTCACCAACACCCCATTGGAAGATAACGAGGAACGCAAGACAGAACTGCGTAAAAAGTCCGAGTGCGATGAAGGTTCCTATGAGGGGGCATAGGAGGGACAGTGACCAAATGGTGAACTTTGTCCAATCTGAGTCTGTCAAATAGTAGAGTACCCAACCTGCCCGCTCCACGATAAAAAATCCGAACGCAAATCGCAAAATGGCGAATTTCGGTGACTCATGAATAGGATTTGATACGAACGCGCCACGGTCCTGTAAAAATCTCGCAAAGCGCGTCAGTTTTTCCCGAAGCGAGCGGTGATATTTTTCATCGGAAAAGACGAGAAGCAAGATCGCCAAAAGTGAAAAGAACCACGTAGCACGACCAAGATACCAACGCGTTTCGCCGACAACGCCTGCCAAAATGATGGTTGTGGCGAACGCCGCAAATATTACAAAAAAAATCTTGCTCGTAAAAAAATGAAATGCGATCGCTGAGTTAGTCATCTGCGGGGCCTCATCGAGTCTTTCCGGCATAGTTTTCTCCGCAGCCATTTGCGTGTCGTCTTAAGAAATCTCAAAACACTCCTACATTCGAAATCATTCAGGCTCAAGCTAGGCGCTGCAGACGGGTTAGACCAAGCTGAACCTACTGCGAGCTACGCAACGTAGGGTCGATCCGTTTGAAGCGATCGAGTAACCGCCCCGGCTCTGCCGGAGATCATTTGGTTTGAGTTATGCGGCCAAGGCTGGTTCGTCCAGCGTGGCGTAACACTGCTCTTCAACTTTTGCCGGCAATGTATTCCCGATGGGCTCTAACAGCCTCCGTTGGTTGCAGGTTTTGCCGAGTTGAACACGATTTTCGCACTCAGGAAGGTGCGCTCCTCGGATGCGTGCGATTTTCCAAGAACTACTCCGCAGCTTGGACCGAAGAGCAACGGCCTCCGAAGATGCTCTCTAAAGATGTGCCGATCGACTTAGGGTCCGAAGACCAAGTCATATATTAGTCCGCACTGCAAAACACCGCAGTGAGTCACCTTCAGGAATTGAAACCAGACTCAGATCGCCCGAAGTGTTCCAGTTAGAGACTGTCATTTAGGTCAATCGTCTTTCTTTTGTCGCAACTGACGCAAACTTTCAGTTTTCTCTCGACGCTTGTCATCGCCGATGTCCGTGACTTGCTCTAGAGTGCCCGGAAAGCGATTTAATTTAGCGTTTGTCGAACTAGGGACATTACACCGGCAAATCATCACGCTGTTTGCATCTGTTCCCGATGTCAGCATTTCCGAGCTCATGCCGCCCTGGAGAGCTCGACCTGCATGGCTTCAAAAGCCTCCGGCGACACCGAGCCATGGGTTACGAGCCCGCTGGTCAGACAATCGAGCAGGCTTCGTTCCTCCGCGAGGATCTTGAGCGCCCGATTAGGCTCAGCCCGTAGTATCCGATCGATTTCCGCACGCGCCTCAGGATCGGTATTGATCGCAGTTTCGATCTAGTGGCGTCCGGATACGCCAACGTAACGCAGCGACGGCCCCATGCCGTAGCTGAGGACTATTTCGGCCGCGGCTCTCGCGCGGGCAAGATCGGAATCCTCTCCGCGATCAACACATCGCCCATGCCCTTCTCCGACAACCAGCGCCTCTGCCGCCGCACCGCCAGCATCGTGGCGATCTGATCCAGCAAGGCCGGCCGGTCGATGCGCCCCGACGTGTCGAGGTCCGTGTCTCCCACGGTCCGCGAGGCGATCCTGCCGAACCTCAATCCGAGCGAGCGGGCCACTGTCGATTATGTCAACCTG
>NZ_JBNDHS010000096.1:0-21469 GCF_056755095.1 Rhizobium sp. SVR5-9E
TTCCTGCACAGTGTAAGCAAAGACGGTCTTTCTGGTCACCAGGTCGCGAGAGCGCTTGTCGAATTGGCGGAAGTGGTCCGAAGCAAGATGCAGGTCAAAGGCGGCCCGATCCTTGTAGATCTCATACAGAAAGACATGCGTTGGATCGGTTGCATCCGCCGGCGTCAACACATCGAAGCGCAGGCAATCCGGCTCGAGTTCGACGGAAATCGCCGCATTCTCACTAACCAGCTGATGGAATTCGGGAAAGGCGCCCTCGATGAGTTCGAACGTTACGGTGATCGCGAAGGGGGCGGCACCACCCCTTTGCCTCCATCGTCCTTGCGCCTTTTGCCGACCCGTTGTCGTCATTGCACCCTCCCGTCTGTCGGGAGGGCGCTGGCGCTTCCCTTCCACTGGGCGGGAACGATTGCCCGATATTCGGCGGCCGCACGATAGGCCGCGTCCACAAGGGCGTAGGTCTTGAGATTGTCCTCGCCCGATGTTTCGGCGGGGACCTGGCGCTGCAGACAATCGAGAAAATGGCGACAGGCCATGAAACAGCCTTCCTGCGAAACATGCCAGGGGTGGCTTGTCCACGGTCGCAAAACTGAGCCGATATCCTGCTCGGTGACTTTGCCGTGGCTTGTAATCCGCATCGACAATCCGCTGCGAACGACAATCGACCCGGCCTCTCCCTCGATTTCCAGCAATGTTTCCGGGAATGGGTCGGGATCGCGCCGCGCTTCATAGGTGCATTCGACCACGCTGACCGCGCCGCCGCGATGGTGCAGGAGCATCGTCGCCGTATCCTCGGCCCGCGCCTTGGGACTGCGGCGCTGGGTTTCGCAGGACATGCGCTCGACCTCGCCCATAAAGAAGCGTGCGACGTCAAGTACGTGGATGCCGACATCGGCGATCGCCAGCCGTTCGTCGTCATAGAGGTAGGGCTGCGTGCGATAGACGTCGAAGCCCGTTCGAAATGTTATGCGTGCCCAGCTCGGCGTGCCGATGGCGCCTCCGTCGATCACCCGCTTGACATGACGCATCGGTGTCTGGAAGCGAAAATTTTCATGAACCGCGAGCCACACACCGGCTTTCTGTGCTGCCTCGACGATGGCCACGCAGTCGTCCCAGCTCGGAGCGAAAGGCTTCTGCACGATGGTGGCGACGCCTTTCTCTATTGCCAGTTCGCAGAGCGCACGATGCGTGTCGTGGCGGGTAACGATGTCGACCGCGTCAAGCCGTTCGGTCGCAAGCAATGCCGCGGCATCGGTGTAGGAGGGAGCGCCGAATTCGCGGCCGGCCGCTTCGGCTTTGCCGACGTCGACATCACAGACCGCGGCAAGCACGGCTCCATCAGCCGAGAGGTCCTTCCACGCATTCAGATGGTTTTGCGCGTAAAAACCGCAGCCGATCACACCGATCCGGATCGCCCTCTTCGTCATCTCTATCTCGCAACGATCGGTGTTCTGAGGATGCCGATCCCATCGGCTTCGATCTCGACGACATCGCCGGCCTTCATGAAGATCGGGGGTTTCTGAAAGATGCCGACGCCAGCAGGCGTTCCCGTCGATACGATGTCGCCGGGTTCGAGCGGGATATATTGCGACAGGAAGGAAATCAGCCTCGGCAGTGAAAACAGCCAGTCTGAAGTGCTGCCGTCCTGCAGCGTCTTGCCGTTCAGCCGTGTCTTCAGCGCGACATTGTCGGGATGCGGCATCGCGTCTGAGGTTACGATGCACGGACCGATCGGCGAGAAGCCGGGAAAGTTCTTGCCGATGGTGATCTGATTGTCCTTGAATTGCACGTCGCGTGCCGAAATGTCGTTGAGCAGCGTGTAGCCGAAGATCGCCGGCACCACGTCGGCTTCCGTGGCCCTATGCAGTCTGCTGCCGATGACGGCGGAGAACTCCACCTCGTAATCCATCTGCTCGGTTCTATCGGGCTTTTCCACCGGCACGTCGGGTCCGACCACCGAAGTCGGCAGCTTGGCGAAGAAAAACGGTTCGGTCGGCATTTTCGCGTTGGGGTTTTCCTCGGCGTGGCCTTTGTAGTTGATGCCGGAACATAACACCTTGCCCGGACGGATCGGCGCTTCCAGCGTTACGTCGACCAGCGCGTAGCGCGGCGCCTTGGCAACACCGCTGCGGACATGATCCAGCATCTGCTTGCCGCCGAGCACGATCTCCATCACATTGCCGGCGATACCTGCTTCCGTCAGGCAAGCGACGTGATCGCCGTCGAGCACGCCGGCGTGATGAACATGGCCTCCCTCGCGATGGGAGAAGGTAACGAGCTTCATCTAGTCCTCCGGAATGAATACGGCCTTGTGGAAGGCCATTGGATTTGTTGCGAGTTTCTGGAAGACCTCGGGTGCCTCGCCAAGTGCGAAGGAACTTGCGATCTTCGGGTAGTGGATCTTGCCGGAAGCCAGCAGAGCCAGTGCCTCGGGAAAACAGTCAACCGATGCACGCGAGCCATGGATCGTCACTTCCTTGCGGGTGAAATCGAGGCCGGGGAAGGTGATCCCCTGACCCTTCTTGACCAGGCCGAGGATCACGATGCGTCCGCCGGCGGCGACCAGATCGATGGTTTCTTCCATCGCCGGCGCGGCGCCGGTCGCTTCCAGGACCACCGGCATGCCTTCGCCATTGGTGATTTCGCGCACGCGTTCAAGAAGACCAGCTCCACCGGCGATGGGTATCGCGCCGAGGTCTGCGGCAGTCGACAGGCGCTCTGCGGAGAGATCCGTCGCGTAGACCTTCGCGCCTAAGGCGCGGGCCACTTCGACGATCGCCAGGCCGATCGGCCCGACGCCGAGCACCAGCACGGTATCTTCTGAAGTAACCATGCCGCGGCGGCAGCCCTGCACGCCGATGGCGACCGGCTCGGCGAAGGCTGCCTCGAGATCGGTGAGGCTGTTCGGCACAAGATTCAGATTCTGAACCGGCGCCGTCACGAAATCAGCAAAGCCCCCTTCGCGATGGACGCCGACAATAGTCAGGTTGGCGCAGCAGTTGCGTTTGCCAATCCGACACGGATAGCAATGTCCGCAGCCGATGAACGGATCGACAACCACGCGTGTGCCGATCGCCGGGCCGGCGGTGCCTGCTCCATAGGCTTCGACGATGCCGGCAATCTCATGACAGCCGATCCTCGGATAGGTCACGTAGGGGTTCTTGCCGGTGTAGATGTAAAGGTCGCCGGCGCAAAGGCCGGCGGCCTTTACCCGGACTCGCATCTCCCCCGCTTGCGGCTCCGGCTTCGGTGCCTCAGCCACGCGGATCGAAAAAGGGGCGTCAAAGATTGCCGCTCGCATATCGTCAGGCCGCCTTGGCAGGTCGCACGACCTTGCCTTCGCAATCGAACTCGATCCAGTCGCCGGCGCGCAACAAATAGGGATCGGCAATCGCTTCGCCGCGTGCCCTGGCCTCGCGATGATGCTTCATGTATTCGGCAACGTACTTGTCGCCGTCGAGCGTAATGTAGTGGCAGGGCAGCACGGTCTCCAAGCCGAGCCATTGTGTGGCAAGCACGCCTTCGTAGGGGCTCATCTCGCCGGTCAGCATTTCACCCGGCATCGGAGTGAGATACAGGATTTCCTGCGGGTTGGCGATGCCAATACAGCCGACATTCGGCTTGTAGAGCTCGGCCTGCAGCTTGAGGTCCGAGAATATGGCCGTATCGCCGTAGTGGTAGAAGCGCAGATTGTCATCGGCATAGACGATGAACGCCATCGGCACGCCGGAAATAAACGAATTGTCCTTCAACCTGATCTGCGACCAATGATGGCATTCGACTGGCTGAATCTCGATGCCGGCCACCTTGACCCGGATGCCCCAGGTCGTGGCACGGATCTGGTTGGCGGGGATCCCGCGGTCCATCAGCCAAGCCTTCACCTCACCGCCGCAGACGACCGGACAGCCATATTTGGCGGCGATCTTATCAGTGTCGCCAAGATGGTCGAAGGCCGCGTGGCTGACGACGACGAGGTCGACATGATCGAACTCCGTCGACTTGGTCGCGGCACCCGGGTTCTGATCGAGAAACGGATCGCACAGGATACGCAAACCGTCGCGCGTCAGTATCTCGTATGCGGCGACGCCGTGGAAACGCATGCGGGTGGTGGGATGAAGTGCCATGTCAAATCCTCGGGTAGTGTTTGGCGTCCGGCGACGGGAGATCGTGCGCCGCCGTCCGCTGCGCGAGTCATGAACAAAGCTGGCTTTAGTCCAGGTTCAGACTATTTCACGTTCAGGGCCGTCAAGACTTTGTCGACATTGTCCTTGGTGACCAGCAGGACGCCAGTGTCGAGCGTGTCCGGGATCGGTCGGCCACCTTCTTTCGAAGAGAGCCCTGCCGACTTGAGCATGTTGTTGTTGTAGTCGTGCAGAAGCTTAACCGCATAGTAGATGAAGAGCTCACGGTTCTGCACGACGATGGCGTCGACCCAGCCTTCCTTGGCGGATTTGAAGAAGTCCGGGGTCTGCTCCATGGCCGTCACTTTGATGTCGCCGGGATTCTTGCCGGCTTCACGCAGTGCTGTGACGATGCCGGCACCGGATTCGGAATCGAATCCTGCCAGCCCGGCAATATCGGGATGGGCGGCAAGGATAGCCGCGGTGACCTGCGCCGCCTTCTGCGCATCGCCGCCGTCGTCCTCATTTGCGACGATCGTGTATTTTCCGCCGCCGTTAGCTTCGACATAGGCCTTAAAACCTGCAACGGCCTCACGCATGTTGCCAGCGTTGATGATCGACATCGATGCAACTTTGCCACCATTGGGCAGCATTTGCATCAGTTTCTTGGCCTGCGCGACGCCGACCTGGGTCCAGTTCGTGCCGATATAAGCCAGGCGGCCCGAATCCGGCAGGTCGCCGTCATCGACGACTGTTGGCACGCCCTGTTCCATGCATTTCTTGACCGACTCGGTCAGTGACGGGTCCCAGCCGCCGACGACGGAGACACCGCTCGGCTTTTGCGCGCAAACCTGATCGACCGCGGAGATGAAGCCGGGCACGTCGAAGTCGGTCGGTCCGGCAACGATTACCTTGACGCCGAGCTCATCGGCAATCCGCTTCATGCCAACATAGTCATACTGTACAAACAAAGGCAGGTTCGCCTTATTGGAGATCCAATAGTAGGTCTCCTTCGCATCGGCCGGTCCGAAAGACGATTCCTGCGCGCTTGCCGGAAACGTATTGAGCAGTGCGACGGCGGCAAATGCCGCGCCGGAGAGTATCGTTTTCATTATCGATTTCATGCCCATTTCCTCCTCAGTTTTCGTTGCCCCGGTTTCTGCCCGCATCCGGTAGTCGGAATGCCTCCTCAGGCGCGACCGCTGGTCTTGAAACGATCAAGCGAGACGGCAAACAGCAGGACCAGCCCCACCACCAACCCCTGCCAGAACACGCCGATCGCGTTAATGATCATGGCGTTCTCGATCAACGCGATGAAAAGCACGCCGAGAATGCCGCCGAGAATCGTACCTTCGCCGCCCTTCAGGCTCGCGCCGCCGAGCACGGTTGCGGTGATGACCTTGAGCTCGATGCCAACGCCGGCATTGACCACCGCGCTGTTGAGGCGGGCCGCACCCAGGACTCCGGCTAGGCCTGCCATCGCTCCCATGACGACGAAGCCAATCAAGATGAGCCGGTCGACCCGAATGCCCGAAAGTTGGGCAGCGCGTGGATTGCCGCCAATAAAATAGAACTGTCGGAAGAAGCGCGTGCGCGCCACCAGCCAACCCCCGACAATCACCAGCACCAGCATTGCCCAGAAGGGCGACTGGATCCTGAGCAGCGGGTCGGCGGCGCGACCGTATCGCGCGAACGCATCGGTGATCGGTGTGACGCCAGTGCCGGCGGTGACATAGGTCAGGCTGCGGTAAATGGTCAGAGTTCCAAGCGTCGCGATCAGCGCATTGATGCCAATGCGCGTGACGATCAACCCATTGATAAGGCCGCATAGAGCGCCCACCAGAATACCGATCAGGATCGCGACCTCAGCCGGCCAGCCCCACCAGCCGGCGACGACGCCGGCCCAGACGCCGGAAAAGGCAAGGGTCGAACCGACCGACAGGTCGAAGGTGCCGCCGATCATCAGCAGCATCATGCCGCAGACCAGAATACCGACGGGCGCGAGGTTGAGCAGCACCGCCCGCATGTTGGAGGCCGTCGGAAAATTATTCGGATAGACGATGCTCATCGCCAGCGCGAGTGCCACGACGAGCACAAAAAGCGTCAGTTCCCTGGAATCGGCGAGACGTCGCACCACACGCACGAAAAGAATCTCGTGTCGATGTTCGGCAGCCTCGGTTACCGGTTGTGTGACCTGCATTGTCATCATGCCCCTACCATTCCTGGTTCTTTGCGCACCTCTGCTACCGATTCCGTGTATTTGGTCGCGAGGCGCAGCACCTGTTCCTCGCTTGCCCCCTCGCCGGGTAATTCGCCGACGGTTCGGCCTTCCGCCATCACGACGATGCGGTCGGCGAGCGCCAGCACCTCTGTCAGATCCGACGAGACGACAAGCAGGGCGACGCCCCTATCCGCGAGCGCCCGCAGTAGCCGGTAGATTTCGGAGCGAGCTCCGACATCGACGCCGCGTGTCGGCTCGTCGACGATCAGCAGGCGCGGCTCCATCGCCAGCCATTTGGCCAGCAGGACTTTCTGCTGGTTGCCGCCGGAGAGGTTGCCGACGATCTGGCGAACGCTCGGCGTTGCGATGCGCAGCTCGTCGACGAAAAATTTGGCCAGGACCTCGGCCTTGCGGTTCGAGAAATTTGCACCTGTGGAAACCTTGGAAAGGACTGTCGCGGCGACATTGTTAATGATGTCCATGCCGAGAAACAGCCCAGCCGCCTTGCGGTCTTCCGGGACCATGCCGATGCCTGCATGTTTGCCGTCCCACGGACCTCGCGGATCAATCGCCTTGCCGCCGATGCGGATGGAGCCGCTGCGCTTGCGGCGTGCGCCGAAGATCGCCTCGCAGAATTCGCTGCGTCCAGACCCGATAAGCCCGGCGAGGCAGACAATCTCGCCAGCCCGCATCTTGATCGAGGCCGATCTCACGAGAGGCGGTGCGTCGATGCCTTCGGCTTCGAGCACGATGTCGCCGATCTCGCGGGTGGCCGCCGAGCGCGAGAAGTGCACGTCGCGTCCCACCATCAGGCGGATCAGTTCGTCCGTAGTGGTGTCGGTGACGCGGCGGGTGCCGGCAAGCTTGCCGTCCTTGAGAACGGTCACCGAATGACAGAGTGCAAAAATCTCGGCGAGACGGTGCGATACGTAGATGACGGAAACCCCGTTTCCTGCCAACCGGCGGACCACATCAAAAAGTTTTCCCGTTTCAGTAAGCGTCAATGCGGCTGTCGGCTCATCGAGGATCAGTATCCTCAAATCGCGCGATAATGCCTTGGCGATCTCAACGATCTGGGCTTGTGCCGGCGATAGAGCCGAAACTTTCAGTGCCGGATCAATGGCAACGCCGAGCTGGCCGATCAGCACTCTTGCCTGATCCCCCATGGCGCGGACATCGACCTGACCCAGCCATTGCGTTGGCTGCCTGCCAGCGAAGATGTTCTCTGCAACAGATAGCTGTGGAACGAGCGAGCCCTCCTGGTGGACGATGCCAATGCCGAGAACGCCGGCCGATTTCTCGTCGAACTCCCCTATTTCGTCGCCATCAATGGAGATGGAACCCTGGCTGCGCGAATAGACACCGGCGACAATCTTCCCGAGCGTGGATTTTCCGGCACCATTTTCGCCGAGCAGAGCGCGGATCTCGCCAACATCCACGCTCATTGAGACGTCATCGAGTGCCCGCACGCCGGGGAAAAACTTGGAAAGATCTTTGATTTCCAACCGCGGTGCCATGACACTATTGAGCCTTGGCTTGGAGGTAGTGGCGCTCGGCAGCCTGAATCATCCAGACCATCGTATCATTGTGCGGGGTCGGGACGCCAAAGCGCTGGCCGGCTGCCACGATCGCGCCATTAATGACCTCGATCTCGGTCTGCCGTTTGGCCTCCACGTCCTGTAGCATTGACGCCTTGCCACCCACAGCCTTCTCGAGCAGGCCGGTGATTGCAGCCCAGCGTTCATCGTAATCGAGCGCGATGCCTTGCGCGGTCGCCACCGCCACAACCTCCTCGAGAATGGCGGCCATTAGGCTCTTCGTGCCGTCGAAAGCGACGAGTTCGTGCGACATGAAATGCAACAGGCCGGCAACGGGCAGCGTGCAGGCATTCAGCGCCAGTTTCTTCCAGACCTCGTCGAGAATCCTGTCAGATTGGGTGGTGTCGATCTGGGCCGCGCAGAACGTTTCGATGATCTCACTGAGCCGTTCTGTCGGCTTGCCGGTAAGCTCACCAATATAGGTCATACCCGAACCGGGATGCTTGACGCGGCCGGGGGCCAGCAGCGTGCCGCCATGATAGGTCAAGCCAACCAGCACCCGGTCTTCGCCGACGATCGAGGCGATGCGCGGCGCGTTGCCCCACCCGTTTTGCAGGCTAAGCACCGCAGTGTCCCTTGCGATCATCGGTGCAGCGGCCCGAACGGCTGCTTCGGTGTGATAGCATTTGACGAAATTGATGATGAGATCGACCGGTCCGACACTGGCAGGATCGTCGCTCGCAGGCACAGTGATCACTGGCTGCGAGCCATCTTTCTCCTCTATGGTTAGGCCGCGGTCGTTGATCGCCGTCACCGCCTCCTTGGAGACATCGATCAGCGTCACGCGATTGCCAGCGCGAGCGAGATATCCTCCGAATATCCCACCCATAGCTCCGCCCCCGCCCAGAATCGCGATTTTCATTCAGAACTCCTCCCTAAGCGAAGATCAAGGTCACGAGACGCGAGACAAACTGCCGATGGGACTGCAGTTCGTCACTGCAGAGCGATGCTCGCGGCAATGCGTCTTCGTCTTCGATCTTCCGATTTAGAATTGCAAGCTATTGCATGGTTGTCAAGCATGATGGTATGAAAGGTCTATGGTCGACCCACTCATCATAGAACGAAAGAAACTCTTCGAGCATGTGGCTGCACATCTGGAGGGACAGATCCTATCCGGAAAACTGAAGCCTGGAGATCAGCTACCTCCCGAGCGCGATTTGCAATCGCGCTTCGGCGTCGGTCGCCCGGCTATTCGCGAAGCGCTGATCTCGCTGCAGAAGGCTGGTCTCGTTGAACTGACCAATGGCGCCCGCGCCAAGGTCTTGATGCCAACCGCCAGCCATATCTTCACGGGCATGGCGCCGGCCGTCCGACAGATGCTATCGACCGAGGAGGGCCAGCGTTCATTCCAGGGTGCCCGTATGTTCTTCGAGGTCGGCCTTGCGCGCGAAGCGGCACGCACTGCGACGCCTGAAGATCTAGACTCGTTGGGTGAGGCGCTGGAAGCCAACCGGCTGGCGATCGGCGATCGCGACGGGTTCACCAGCACAGACATAGCCTTTCACTTCGAACTCGCCCGTATCGCCCGCAACCTCGTCTTTGTCGCCTTGCATGACCAGATTTCGGAATGGCTGAAGGAGCAGCGTATTGTAACGCTGGCTGCCGATGGTCAGGAGCAGAGGGCCTACGAAGCCCATCGCGCTATCTATGATGGCATTGCAGCGCGTGACCCCGATCGCGCCGAACAGGCGATGCGCGAGCATCTGGATCAGCTGACAACGATGTTCTGGTGCCAGCGCTTAGGCGAGCACGACGCGGACGGATTGGAACAGGCGATCGCGACCAATGAACATCGGGATCATCGACGACGATAAAGCCGCGATCTCCCATGCAAATCGTTCCGGCTCGTCTCTACTGCGGATCAACGAACGCGCCCTGCAAGTTGGCGAGCGCCGTTTAGCCACGATGTTGAGGCCGACACGACCCCGGCTGATCTGATTAACCGTAGTATTGGTGCACAGATCCTTCATTGATCTTGGTTTAGGCGATCGGCAACCTCAATAACCATTTTAGCGCCGCCATGCCCTTCAAACACAACACCTCCCGTCGCCATCGACATCGAGAAGATGAAATTCAGGGTGACGAACTGGAAGGAGTATGAGGCTGGACTTCGTCGGCGAGGCAGCCTGACCTTGTGGCTGACACCGGAAGCCCTGTCGACCTGGCAAGCGCCAAAACGCAGGACCCGCGGCGGCCAGCCCCGAGGGGACCTGCATATCGCCGCAATCCGCAGAGACGGCCGGATGAAATGGCAGGCTTCCAACGGTTATGGCAGACGATCTCTCGTCGAGACCGCAATAGGACGGTACAGAGCCATCGTCGGTCGGCGCCTGCGGGCCCGCTCGTTTCACGCCCAACAGACAGAAGTTGTCATCGCCTGCGCCGTGCTCAACCGCATGCTCGCCTGCGCACGCCCGAAATCCGTCCGCTGCAAAGAAACTACCGCGTAGACAGCTCCATCAAAGACCGGCATCCATTCAAGTCCCGATCCCTGCACCAAAGCCGCCGGTGGAATGACATTCGGCATGATGGCGTCGAACGGGTCGGCCCTCGACTGATAACGCGTTGGCATGATCGTCGCCTCGTAACAGCGTGCCGGTTGGACATTCTTGGCGCCACAAGGCAAAACCAGATCGCAGATCGGCACCTATCGATCCACGACAGATCAACAATAAAAGTGGGCTGGTCGCTAACGCAACGGTTAGTTCGTGCCCGCAATAGGCAAAAAGCGGAAGCCCTCAAGTGTGCTCTTCGAACCTGCCAGAGGCGTTCGCCTTCGACATTTCGTCCTGTCCCATTGCGGGCCATTCATCTCCAAATGGAGCTTCGAGATTTTCGGACAAAACAGCTAGCCGTCTCTCCGTGAAACTCGTCAGGAACGCGGGATATCCATGGAACAGGGCAGGGGCGGAATCGGGCTTGCAGTATTGGAGCAGATGCTCTATTTCAAATTAGAGCGGATGATCTAAAATAATTTTCTGCGGTTGCAAGGATCAAGGAATATGGCGCGGCCTCGAGAGTTCGACGAGACCCACGTGCTGGAACGGGCGGCAGATGTCTTCTGGGCCAAAGGCTACGAGGCGACGACGACCCGTGATCTGACGCAGGTGATGGGCCTCACGCATGCAAGTCTCTACAATGCGTTCGGCGACAAGCGGGCGCTGTTTCTGCAGACACTCGATCACTATCTCGATCAGACCTTGCGGGAGCGCATTGACCGCCTCGAAGAGGCGTATTCGCCAGCGGTGGCGGTGCGGCAATTCTTCGTCGAGGTGTTGGAGCGTTCCCTGGCCGACCCGGAACATCGTGGCTGCATGTTGGTGAACAGCGCCATCGAGGCTACCCCGTCGGACCCGGAACTGCGGCACCTTGTTGCGAATGAGACGCGGATGATCGAAGATTTCTTCGTCCGTTCGGTGGCCGCCGGGCAATGCACCGGCGAGATACCGGCTGGGCAGCCGCCGGCCATCCTCGGCCGCCACCTGCTTGGCATGCTCATGGGGCTGCGCGTGCTGGCCCGAATACGCCCGGAGCGGGAGCTTCTCTACGGGCTTGTCGCACCGGCGTTGACCCTGCTTGGCCAGCCGTGGCCCATGCCGGAAGGAGTGCGGTCATGACCGGCCCTCCATGATCGGCGACACGGTCGGCTAGGCGACACCTTATCCTCTACGATTTCTGCCACCACGCACCGGCGCAAGCACGCCGGGCGACGGAGCCATGCCGATTTTCCGATGCACATAGCAACAACATAAATTCCGGAGCTTCCATGTCCAAGAGAACCTTCCTCGTCACCGGCGCCAGCAAGGGCATCGGCCGTGCCATTTCCCATCGTCTGGCAGATGCCGGCCACCATGTGGTCGGCCTTGCCCGCCGCGCCGATGACCCCGCCTTTCCGGGCACGCTCGTATCCGTCGACCTCACCGACCGCCAGGCGACCGCATCCATGCTGGCCAGCCTTGCCGATCGCCACTCCTTCGACGGCATCGTCAACAATGTCGGCTTCATCAAGCTTGCTCCGCTCAGCGCGCTTGCACTGGACGATCTCGACAACGCGTTCCGCCTCAATCTCACGCCCACGGTGCAAACGGTGCAGGCGCTCCTGCCGACGATGCGGGAAAAAGGCTGGGGGCGCATCGTCAATCTCTCCAGTCTGGTTGTCCTCGGCGTGACTGACCGCACCGCCTATGCGGCCGCCAAGAGCGCGATCATCAGCTTCACGCGCACGTGGGCGCTGGAATTGGCGCAACACAACATCACCGTCAATGCCGTCGCACCGGGACCAACCGAAACCGAAATGTTTCGAGAAAACACGCCTGCCGGCAGCGAGGCAGAAAAGCGCTTCCTGTCGATGGTACCGCTGAGGCGGCTTGGAAAGCCGAACGAGCTGGCGGCAGCCGTGACCTTCCTTCTCTCAGAGGATGCGGGTTTCATCACCGGTCAGACGTTGTTCGTCGACGGCGGTGCATCGGTCGGCAAAGCGCTTGTCTAACGTCGGGCCACGTCGCGCTCGGTGCGCCAGCATTGGATTAGCTGAACAGAAAAGGCCCGGCGGATATGTCCGCCGGGTCGATCACTTGTGCGATGGAAGCCGCCTGCCTATGCCTTGGCACGCCGGTTATACGAACTCGCCGGAGCTATACCCGCAAAACCCAACGGAGGCCAAGTGATGCAAAGCGGCAGGGGCGAAAGCGCGTCGCGCCAGTGCCATAGGCGTAACCAGGTCGATGTCGATGCAGCCATTGTCATTTGACACTCCTACCGACACAGGCAAACTGGAAGCTGCTGTTGGCGCTCATGCGACGAATCCCGATACGCCGTCCCACAACAATTTCATCGCGGTGACCACCAAGAGCCCGTAGCAGGCGCGATAAATCTGACGCTGGTCGAGCATTCCATGGAGTTTCCAGCCCAGCGACACGCCGCTTGGAACGGCGAACAGACAGATCACCATCAACATCCATAGCTCGGCAGTCGGCTTCACCAGCAGCAGCCACGGCACCGCCTTGGTCGCGTTACCGACGGTGAAAAACAGACTCGTCGTTCCCGCGTAGACCTCCTTGCTGAGGCCGAGCGGCAGGAGATACATCGCAAGCGGCGGACCGCCCGAATGCGCCACCATCGTGGTAATCCCCGAGGCAAGGCCGGCGGCGATCGCTTTCGGCGTCGAGCGCGGCCGCGTTACGACCTCTGCGCCCTTCACGAACCAGAGGCCGACAAAGATCAGGGTGGTCGCAGCCATCACCATCGCGATGGCGCGATGGTCGAGGACGCGAAACAGGAGGTAGCCGAACCCGATACCGAAGAGGAGCCCCGGCAGTAGCAGCAGCAGATCGGGCTTCGACCACGTCGATCGCTTCCAGTAGCGCAGAGCGTAAAGATCCATGACCACGAATAGGGGCGCGAGCAGTCCGCCGGCAGTGACCGGATCCATCACGATCGACAGCAAGGGAATGCCGATAATGGAAAAGCCGCCGCCGAACGCACCCTTCATGAGGCAGATCAGGAAGACGCCTGCGAAGGCGACGAGGATCGTGGCAATCGTCAGATCCGGAGCAACTGATGAGGAGGTTATCATCATAAGCTCGGCCGCTTGCGTGCGGCGATGCCGCAGACTGCCGCTTCAATCTCGGACGGCGCAAGACCAATGTCCCTCAATGCGTCGTCAAGTTCGCGAAGTCTTGCAATGGCGGCGCGACGAACAAAATAGCGCGCAATCCTCACCCAAGGGCCAGACCCATATGTCCCCTTGAGGCGAACGTTGGTTGAATTGCTTGCAGACATTTTCCTGTCTCCGATGGTTGCTCCAGGCAATGGGACGCCGTCGGCAAGAGCGCTTGTCGAGTGCTCCGCGCCTTCGGCTTGCCGTCGTGCAGCATGTGAAACTTGCTCAACGCAGCGAGTGGAAGGTCGCTCGCAGCTCTTCGCTAAAGGCCTGGGGCTGCTCCCAGGCGGCGAAATGCCCACCCTTGGGGAGCCGGTTGTAGTGGACGAGATTTGGATAGGCCTTGCGGGCCCAGCTTTCCGGTGCCGTGTATATCTCGTCCGGGAACGCGCTGACGCCCATCGGCAGTTCGACGCCCTTCGGTTGGAAGAAGGCGAGCTTGCTTTCCCAGTAAAGACGCGCCGATGAGACGGCAGTGTTCGTCAGCCAGTAGAGCGTGATGTTGTCGAGGATGTCGTCCCGCGTTAGCCCTTCATGCGCGCCGTCGAAGACGCGCGTGATCAAGTCACGGCTTCGATCGTCATGGTCAAGCATCCAAGCCGCCAGGCCGACCGGAGAATCCGTCAGCGCATAGAGGGTCTGCGGCCGGTTTGCCATTTCCTGGGCATAGCCGAGACCGTGTTTGTAGAAGAACGAAAGCTGCTTCCAGGCGTAAAGTTCGTCGGTGGAGAGGCCGGCCGGGGCAGGGCCGTCGGGGAGCGTTTTGGCGATCTCGTCCGGAATCGTCGCCGGCATGTTGGTGTGAACGCCGATCAACCCGGCCGGCCTGAGGAGCGCCATCTGCTCGGTGACTGCATTGCCCCAGTCCCCGCCCTGGGCGACGTAGCGCGTATAGCCGAGACGTTCCATCAGTTCGACCCATGCTCGAGCGATATGCTGGGGGTCCCATCCGGTGACGGTCGGCTTGCCCGAGAAGCCGTAGCCGGGAAGCGAAGGGATGACAACATCGAACGCATCCACTTCGGTGCCGCCGTGCGCAGTCGGATTGGTGAGGGGACCGATGATCTTGAGTTGCTCGATGATCGACCCCGGCCAGCCATGGGTGATGATCACCGGTAGCGCGTTCGCGTGCTTCGACCGCACGTGGATGAAGTGGATGTCGAGCCCGTCAATCTCGGTGATATAGTTTGGCCAGAGATTGATGCCGGCCTCTGCCTTGCTCCAGTCGTGATGATGTGCCCAGTAGTCGGCAAGCTTCTTCATCGTCGCAAGGTTCACGCCCTGCGTTGCGTCTGGCACTGTCTCGCGCTCAGGCCACTTCGCCGCCAGAATGCGGGAGCGCAGGTCGGCAAGCTGCTCTTTCGACGCGTGGAAGGTGAATGGGCGGATCTTCGGATCAGTAGCCGCGACGCCCGGCTTGGCGTTTGCGGTCATTGGGACGCTCAATGCGACTGCACCAGCGACCGTCGACGCCAGGAAATCGCGTCGACCTAACTTCATAGCATATGCTTTGCTGTTCATGTTCTCCCTCCTATCGTGCGGGAACCGCGACGGCTCGGACCCTGCCCGCGCAATGAAACTTGCTGTTGGGAAAGGCCTCGCTCGTCGATGTTCGTGAGCGCAATCGCATCGAGGCCGCGCTACATCACCTGTATAATCGTCTAAGTGAGGACCTACTTTCAGATGCGGAAGCAGTCATCAGTTCCGGCGCAGCCATGATCATATCCTCGCCCGGCATGAGGCCGTGCGCCGCCGCTTCGATCTCGGAACGCGCGAGGCCAATGTCCTTTAGTGCGTCGTCGTCGAGCTCGCGAAGCCTTGCAATGGCGGCGCGGCGGACGAAAAAGCGCGCAATCCTCTCCCAATGGGTGCTGAGTATCCAAAGACTTGCGTGGGGGCTCTTGGCTCCCGCAGGCCGGACGGTCGTTGAAACGGTTGCAGACATTTCTGGTCTCCAGTAGTTACGCCGCGGCAATGCGACGCCGTCGGTGCCAGCGCTTGTCAAGCGCGGCCGCGTGCACATTGCTCGCAGGTCTTAGTAATGCCCGGAGCAATCCGGTTGACGCAGACAGTATGCTTCAATAATGTCTCGGTTCAATCAAAACATTGATCTCGGTGCAATTATGTCGAAGTCTGAATATCTGAAGCTCGCTGACGTTATCGCCGCGGAGATAGCCGACGGCACGCTTAGGCCGGGCGACCGCCTGCCTCCGCAGCGAAGCTTTGCCTACGAGCGAAAGATCGCCGTTTCGACGGCGAGCCGCGTCTATGCCGAGCTATTGCGGCGCGGCATCGTGGTCGGCGAAGTAGGCCGGGGCACGTTCATCTCCGGCGACGCCAAACGCGGTGTGACAGCGCCTGGTGAACCCCGCGGCATCCGGATCGACTTCGAGTTCAATTATCCGATGCTTCCCGAGCAGACCGCGCTCATCGCAAAGAGCCTGGATGGCCTGGAGAAACCTGCCGCATTGGATCTGGCATTGAGACAGGCGACCAGCGTCGGATCACCGGCGATGCGAAGCATCGGAGCCACATACCTATCCCAAAAGGCATGGTCACCGGACGCCGATCAACTCGTCTTCACCGGCAACGGACGCCAGAGCATCGCCGCAGCGCTCGCCGCAGTGGTTCCCACGGGCGGCCGCTGCGGCGTGGAGGCTTTGACCTATCCCTTCATCAAGGGCATCGCCGCCAGGCTGGGCATTACACTGGTGCCGCTGGCGATGGACGAAGGAGGGGTGCGGCCTGACTCGGTGGAAAAGGTCCACAATGAGGCGCATCTCTCAGCGATCTACATCCAGCCGGCGATACACAATCCGCTGGGCGTAACGATGTCCAATGCGCGCCGCACCGATCTCCTGCGGGTTGTCGAAAAACTGAACCTTCCGGTTATCGAGGACAATGTCTACGGCTTCCTCGATGATGAGCCGCCGCTTGCCGCACTGGCGCCTGACTCCTGCATTGTCATCGACAGCCTCTCCAAGAAGGCCGCGCCCGGTCTGACGCTCGGCTTCGTCGTGCCGCCACTGCGGTTGCGTGAAACCGTGATGACCTCGGTGCGTTCCGGGGGATGGACCGCGTCAGGATTTGCCTTTGCAGCCGCACAGCGAATGATTGAGGACGGCACCGTTGCCGAGCTTGCAAGACTGAAGCGGCTCGATGCGCAGGCGCGTCAGAGGTTGGCTGTTGATCGGCTTTCAGGATTCGAAATCCAGGCCAACCAAAAATGCTATCATCTATGGCTGACGCTGCCAGCGCACTGGCGCTCGCAGACTTTCGTCGCAGCCGCAGCAAGGCGCGACATTGCCTTGACGCCTTCGACGACCTTCGCCGTCACGTCCGGCCATGCACCGAACGCGGTAAGGTTGGCATTGGCCGCTCCAACAATGGATCAGCTCGACACTGGCTTGCGTACACTGGCCGCGATGCTGAACGCACGGGAGGAGGATTTCTATTCTACGGAATAAGCGGAGTGGAAAAGCAGTCGATTGCAGATGAAAAGTATGAATCTGGCTAGCTATTATCTGCCCGCCCTGAACACCTCTTGGGATAGGCGGGATTGAACTCATCATAGCGGGGCCGCTTTGGATCGACACCGGTGCGCGTCGGTTCCACCTCCGATTAAGACAGCTGGAAGATTTGTCGGATCCGAGCGGCAAATGTCGTCGCTTCCGTGTCGCGTGCAAGGGGCTCGGTCGTTTTGGGGCCTTCGGCCTCAAGGCGCCGCGAGAGGATGAGCCCCAGTTCGTCGGCGAGGGCAGGGCGATCATGCATGAGTGCGGCGAGCCGATCCTGCTTGATTTCGTAGGCGACGACGAATGTCAGCGCTTTGACGCTCCCCGGTGCCGACGCACCCGTCAACATTCCCTCTTCTCCCAGGCAGTCGCCTGGCGAAAGGCGCATAAGCTCGATCTCCCGGTCGTCGTCTTTTCGCGTCATCGCGACGACACCGCTTCGTATCAGCATCAGGGAGGTGAGCTTGGAACCCTGTTCGACGATGATCGCGTCCTTGCGATAGGTCTGGCGCGTCATGCTCGCGGCAAGCGTCTCTTTCTCGTCCTCCGTCAAGGTCCAAAAGAGTGGTATTGCATTCCGTAGACGCCAGGCCGTGCTGGGATGCTGCGGGTAGCCGGGATCCTGCTCGTGGGCGACGCCGACTGGTACAGGCATCGCCAACGGCAGTCCTGCCGCCTTGCAATGCCGAAATGTGAGATCGTAGACCTCGTTAGTGGCAACCGGAATATGCGCCATGTCTCTCACCCGGCAACTTAGCTCCACCTCAACGGCTTGACCGTCGATGCCCTTGATGGTCACCGATGGCGCGTGCGATTTGAGAATGTTGTTCGAGCTGAACAAAACCGTCCGCATGACCTCCTCGATAGTGGCCGGCGGTGCTGGCGCTAGTCTTATCTTGATCGAGATGTCATGGCTCTCGTCCGGACTGCTGAGGTTGGTAAGATTCGCTTTCGCCAGCCGGCTATTCGGAATGGCGACGAGGTCGTTCGTACCGTTAAGGAGATGCGTCGCTCGCCAATTCGTTTCGATGACACGTCCCTCGACGCCGTCGTCAAGCACGATCCAATCCGCAACGGAGTACGGACGCCCCAGATTCATTGCGATGCCCGAGAACACATCGCTCAGCGTGCTCTGCAATGCGAGGCCGAGGATGTGCCCGAGGTAGCGATCAATGTGCCGACTGGGACGCTGAAGACATATGCAATGATGGAAAGGGCTGTTCCCAGGTAAATGAGCCCGACGACCAAATCCTGAAGGAGGCGGGCTTCGCGTGGTCTTCGCTCAAAAATCAGGAAGAGGCGAACCGAGCTGATCAGTACCATTGCGCCCCCGATCCACCAGACGGCTTTGGCGACGCCAATGAAGACGCGCCGTGACACATCTCCGGCATGGGTATCAGGCGCATATGGTTCGATACCGTGGTAAAGCAGCAGGGCCGTCAATGCGATCAGGAAAACGATGTGGGCGGTCAGCCTCCAGACAGGATGCCGACGAAGCATGAGTCGGCTGATCAGCAAGCCTATAACAGCCAGAGCGAATAGCTGAACGATCGGATCGGTCCAAAGGGTAATATTCATGGCGCGCCCATCCGAATTTCGACCGGCTTCGGCGTTGTTGCCCTTGCGGCGGCGCCGCCGGTCATGACGTGGTGTCCTTCCGTCCGGTCCTGCGCTCGAGGAGAACGGCGATTGCGCTGTAGCACAGGGCCAGTATCCACAAAGTCAGGAAGGGTTCGCGTACGTCCCGGATGGACGCGCCCAATTGGGCCACGGCGACGATTCCATTGATGGCGGAAGTGCTCGGCAGCAATACCGCAACGGCGTGAAGGAAGGGCGGGATCGCTTCCGTCGGCCAGGAAAAGCCAGCCAGAAACAGGAACGGTATGCCGAGGGCGGCTGAGACGAGTTGCACCGTTAGCGGATCGCGAAGCAGCCCGGCGAGGACCAGTCCTAAAGCACCGACGGCGAGGACGAAGGGCAGGGCGATCGTGAATATCGTCAGCGCCGTTCCCAGGCGCGGTATATGGTAGAGATAGGGGAGCGCGATCAGATAGAACGACACAATGACAGTTTCGAGGACGAGATAGGCCAACAGCTTTCCGGCAACGATCGCGGCTGGTCCTGCCGATGCAGTCAACTCGGCGCCTGCCTGATCGTTTCGGTAGGTGCCCAGCAGGCCGACCCCGATCAGCAAGGTTTGCTGAAGGATCAAAACGAAAGCGGCGGGTAGAATGTAAGTGGCATAGCCGCCCTGGGGATTGAACAGGGGCACTGCAGTCAGTGGCATGGGATCGGCCGCCGCAGCGGCGAGGACAGGGTCGACTTTGGCGGCAATGAGCCTGGCTGTTTCCACCTCCGCGCCCATCGTGCGCGCAACCGCCACGACGCCGCCCGACAAGCGCTGATAGATCAGGAAATAGCTCGCGTCGGCATAGAGAGCGATCGGCGCTTGTCGATGATGCAGCAGATCACGCTCGAAATATTGAGGGATCACAAGCACGCCAAACAGATTTCGAGCATAGACTGCCTGCCTGGCATTCGCCTGATCCGGAAAGACACTCGCTACAGCGACGTCTGCGGAGGCGTCCACGCGTCGGGCTAGTTCGCGGCTGCTTTCTGTTCCGTCCAGATCGACCACTGCGATCGGCACGTCGCGCAGCGCTTCCGTGCGATAGGGTTGCGGGTAGAATGCGGCATAGATGACCGATGCCACCACCAGAACCGCAAAGGCTGGCTTTAGCGAGAAAACGCGGCGAAGTTCGAGACGGCAGACTGTGAGGACAGACTTCATTCTGCCCTCCCTCCGACCGTCGCCTGCCTGAGCGGCCGAGTTCGGCGCCGTGCGCGAATGGTTTCCAGACGCAGGGCCGTCAGGCTTGCAAGCAGCAGCACCATGAATAGAAGCACCGCAATCGGCCTCCAGGAAAGATAGAGCGGCGCTCCTCTTATGGTTTGATCGATTCGAGCCATCAGATACCAAGTGCCGGGTATCATTTGTCCCCAACCATAGGCGAAGGCGTTCATGCCAATCCTCGGGAAGCCGATGCCCATGAAGCCAAAGGCCGGCGCCATCAACAAGGTGCCGATGCTGATCGCGCTTGCCATTGGACGAAGCAGCAACGCAAGCAGCACTCCGATGAACTGATCGGCAAGGATGAACAGGATGCCGGCAAGGATCAGCAGATAGCGGTTGCCGCGCAGGGGCATGTCGAGGATGTCGAAAAGAACCCAGTCGGCAATGCCGAGCACGACCAGAAATAACAGCGTATAGGGTAGGATCTTTCCGGCCATCGCGGGCCACAAGCCGCCCCCCAATCGCCTCAGCACGCGAAGGCGATGAGAGGTTTCCACGTCAAGGCCCACAGCATAGGCCATTGTGGTCACGACAATGACTTGCAGCACGCTCGGAAGCAACGCGGCCAACAGAAAATGCGCATAGTTCAGGGTCGGGTTGAACAGTGGGTTGATCTGAACGGGAATCGGCGTTAACGCGGCCTGCGCCGCCTCGAGCGGCTGCCCTTCTGCCGTTCGCAAGGACAGACGGATACCGGCAGCCACAGCCGGCACGGCGGAATTGATGCCACGTAACACGAGATTGCCCGAGGTCATCGTCTGCGTGTTGTAGAAGAAGACCACCTCCGGACGACGTCCGCCATAGACGTCGCGTTCAAGATTTCGGGGCAACATCAGCAGCCCGCGAACTTCGCCTGACAGGATCAAGTGCCTGCCTTCCGAAAGATCGCCGACATGCCGGGTCACGGCAGCATCGGGTGTCGCATCGACCGTGCGGACGATCGTCCTCGAGAGGTCAGTACCGTCAAGGTCGAGCACAGCAATGGGAAGCTGCGTGGCGAGGCCCGCACTGAACACAACAGCGAGAGACCCCATCAATAACAGCGGCAGAACGGTTGTCAGAAACAGCAGCAAGCGTCGACGCGCGAAGCGGTTGAACTCCCGCCTGAAAACCAAAAGGAAGCCGGGGCGCAGTCGCCCCTTCGCCATCATCTCAGTGCCCCGCGGGCGGCCATGAGGCGATGGCGCTCATGCCGGGACGCAGGCCCGGCATCGGGTTGACCGGGCTTGCCCGCACTTCGAAGGTGCGGAGGTCGAAATCACCTGTGGCGCGGGTGGCGCGCCAGGTCGCATATTGGCCCTGCGCATTGATCATTGTGACCTTGACGGGAATATTGGCGTCGCCCATTGCCGGCACGCCCACATCGAAACCGTCTCCAACCTTCAAGCCCCTCAGCAGGTCTTCTCGCAGGTTGAACGTGAACCACGGATTCTGCAGGTCGATCAACGAAAACAGCGGCGCGCCGGGCGAGAAGTTCTCCCCAAGTTCGGCTATACGC
>NZ_JBNDHS010000097.1:0-20894 GCF_056755095.1 Rhizobium sp. SVR5-9E
TCGCCCGGATCGTTTACCTGCTGGTAGGGCTATCGGCAGCCTGGCAGATCATCCCCCTGTTTTCTGCAATGGGCTCCAGCGAGTTCGCTGCCGGCCATAACCGATAGGGACCTTGGAGGGACCCGCTTGCCTCGTCGGCGGTTCCCTCCATCTTTTGCCGGATGGACATGTATTCCCTGCTTGTGTTGATCGCCTTCGAGGTCGCGAGCTTCGCTGCGGCGGCTACCGGCGTGATCTTTAGGCCAGGCGACTGGTACAAGCAGCTCGACAAGCCAAGATGGCGCCCGCCCGATTGGCTGTTCGCCCCGGTCTGGACAGTTCTCTATGCATCGATCGGACTGTCGGGCTGGCTCGTATGGCTAGAGGCAGGCGTTGCCGGAGCAGCACTGCCGCTTAGCGTCTATGCAGTCCAGCTTCTGCTCAATGCTGCGTGGACGCCGATCTTTTTTGGACTTCACCGACCCGGGCTGGCCGTGGTGGAGATCATGGCACTTTGGGTTGCGATCCTGGCGACGATTACTATGTTTCACCCCGTGAATGCGGCTGCCGCCTTGCTACTTGTTCCTTACCTGGCGTGGGTGAGTTTCGCGGCGGCACTTAACTTGTCCATCTGGCGGCGCAACCGCTCGAAACCACTGTCGCAGGGTGCCCGATGAGACCCCGGTGGGTCGTCGTGAATGACCGGATGCAGCAAGGCTACCGGTACGCTCTCGTTGCGCCAATCGGCCGTAACTTTCATCCCGATTTCCGGCCAGACTTGACACCCGCCGAGATGCTAGCGCTCGGGGTGTTCGGCGGCAAGTACATGACCGATTGTCGCGACGAATTCCCCAACAGCTGGTTTGCAGAGGCCCGGCTGTCGTCGCTGCGAAAAGATCCGTCACTTAATTGGTTCGGTGTCGACGCCAGCCAACCGCTCAGCGTCTGGCGAGCTAAGGGATGGATACATCCCGACGATCCGCGTGGCTGGATCCAGTGGTACTGCCGTTACCACCAAGGTCGTCGCATGCCCGGCGAGGACGAGCGACAGATCGCCCGTTGGAAAGCTATTCGCCGCCGTCTCGCTCAGCTTCGTCGAGCCTGCGAGCCTGGGGATTGCTGGTGCCGGCCGCGTCAGCGCCAGGCTTTGCTGCATTGGACATATGACAGCCGTTCGATTTGACTGTTATGCCGCTGCAGTGCCCAAAAACGTCCGGTATCTTGCTTGCGAGGCTAGCTGCCGGCAGCACACGGCCCAATCGGTGATTCGAACCATGCCAAGATATTCGATTGTCTAGAAAATGAACAGGAAGTTTGTAACGATGGGGTCATTGGTCCTGATCCCTGGAAGGTGCTCACCTCCCCAGAAGACGGAAATTAGGTTCAACTTTCCCAACGCGAGCCAAGGATGACGCTGCACATATCGACCCGCCGAAATTCCGGATCCTTGAACGCGAGCACGTCGTCGTTGAAGGTGCCGAAGGTGCTGTGCGGCCGGTGCTTCATGCCGTGGTAGAAAGCATCGATGATGCCGTGCTTGAAGTCGGCCTCCCGCGGAAAGGCGGCGATGACGGCCTCGCGCTGCGCGTCGGTGAATTCCTCGTAGCCCCTGCCGGCAACGTCCATACCAGCACCCGCCTGCACTAGTGCGATCTCCGGGCGCATGAATTCCGGTATGCCGGGCGTGGTGTGGAGGGCGACAGCGTTCCAGACGATCTCGATGTCGCTGTCGGAAATGCCGCGCGCCCGCAGGAAGTCCCGCGCGGCGTTCGCGCCGTCTACTTCGAAGCGCAACTGACTGTTTTCGTAGCGCGCGGTGAGGCCGATGTCGTGGAACATGGCGGCTGTGTAGAGCAGTTCCGGGTCGAAGGTCATGCCACTGCGATTTCCCGTCATGGCTCCCCAAAAGTAGACCCGGACCGAATGATGGAAGAGCAGATCGCTCTCGGTATGGCGAATGAATTCGGTCACCTCGCGTGCGATTTTGCTGTCTGGGATGCTCGTTCCCGATATTTTCTCAAGCATGGTCTATCCCCGATTGTTAGCTGTTGCTGCATTCGTCGCGAGTTCGCCGGGAGTCCCGCATCTCCGCATCCCTGATGAACTGAGCTGCCTCGCAGGCAGGCTTGCTGTCGAGGATTCGTATTCCGGAAATCTCAACGACGGTCATGCTCCGCACGCCATCAATGTTCCAGCACAGCCTGCGGCGTATTGCGGAAGCTGATGGCCATCCGATTATAGCTGTTCATCAGGCTGATCGCGATCGTCAGATCGACGAGTTGCTTTTCATCGAAAACCTCTCGCGCGGCGGAGTAGGCGCTGTCGGGCACGCCGCTCTCGGCGACGAGAGTCACGGTCTCTGCCCAGGCAGCGCGGCCCGCTCGGTCTCGCTGAAGAGATTTCCACCTTCTTTCCAAGCCTGAACCAGCGCGAGTTTCTCGATCTTCACGCCCCTCTTGATCAGGTCGCGAGTGTGCATATCGAGGCAATAGGCGCAATTGTTGATCTGCGAGACCCGCAGATAGACGAGATCTACCAGTTCGCTAGGCAGACCGCTCTGCATGACATAGCCATAGACGCCGCCGAGCGCCTTGGCCCCGTTGGGAGCGATTTGATTGTAATCGAGCCTCTTGGTCCTCGTTCAGTTCGTCCTTCACTTGACGGGAGTGGTGAGCTTCTTGTCGTCGGAGTCGACAACGAAGACAGCAAGCAGTTTCGCGGGCTCGGTCTTGCTCGCATTGCGGCTGATCGAATGGGTCGCGCCCGGCGGTTCGAACCAGCTCTCGCCGGCCTTGTAGATGCGGGTCGCACCGCCATTCACCTTCGACTCGATCTCGCCGGACAGCACATAGGCATAGATGAAGGCGGACTTCGCGTGGGTGTGCGGCAGGGAAGCGGCACCGGGCGCATAGTCGACTTCCACGACTCGGAGCGACTTGCCGGGGATGTTGGCAATAACCTGATCGAACTTGGCTGTGACCGTTTCGGTTGGGCCAGCAAGAGCCGGGGCAGGTGCGGCAAATGTCGAGGCAAGCGCGGCCATGACGGCAGCGGCAATGATGCGGATATCCATGGTTTTTCTCCTTGTGAGACGCACCGAAGATGCGGATTCTCTGAGCCAGAGAAAAGAACCAAGAACGCGAATAAATCGTGTACCATGGCCGCATGAACAAGCCGCTCAACTTGAACGTCGAAGGGGTGTCGCCAAAGCCATCGAAGATGGCGTGCTGGAGCCCGGCGCACGGCTTCCATCGTGGCAGGATCTTTCTGTCCAACTCGGCGTCGCGCGCGGAACGGTGCGGACCGCCTATGAGAAGCTTGCCGCCGCCCAGTTGATCGAGGCCTCGCGCACCACGGGAAGCCGAGTCGCCCAACGCCCTCGCGCCGTGAGCAAGAAGGAGCCGCCGCCAGATGCAGGCTCGTTCCTGGAGACTTATCTGGAAATGACGCAGGGGCCTGCGTTCTTCCAGATGGGAGTGCCGGCAACCGAGACCTTCCCGGCAACACTGTTCGCACGCATCCGCGCCCATGCCGTCCGTGCAGAGGCGAGCGCTCCTCCTTTTTATCCTGACCCCCGCGGCGAGCTTGCGCTGAGGCGGGAAATCGAGGCATATCTGGCCGTCGCCCGCGGCATCAATTGCTCACCATCGCAGGTGATCATTACGGGAGGGTTCGGGGCAGGGCTCGGTCTTGGGCTCAACGTTCTCGGTCTCGCCGCGCATGCCGCGTGGTTCGAGAACCCGGGATTTCCATGGACAAGGAAAGGGCTTGAACTGGCATGTCTGTCGCTTTCCCCGATTCCGGTTGATGCAGACGGTATAGATATCGATCATGGGCTGCGTCATCATCCGAACTATGCGCAGGTTCGTGAATATCTCGGCGAAGCCTATGTCATCAAAGGCCGCGTCGACCTTGCCAAAGAACAGCTAGGCATCATCAAGACGATCTGCGGCACCGACTGCGAGCCATATGAGGACCTCAACGCTGCTATCATCAATCCGACGAAGATGTAAATCGAGGCAGGACGCGGGGCGGACAGGAGGGATATTCGGATGTCGGTCGCGCGTACCACATTTCCTGCGTATAGTCGCCTCAAAATGGAGATCGCCGGCTCAGCCGGCGATCTCCAGAAGAAGAACCGGGGCGGAGGCGGTCATCGCGAGTGCGAAGCGGACGTCAGAAAAGGCCCGACGGGCGTTGGTGCGCGGATATGAAATCTAGCGCATTTCGATCTTTGATGTAGTCGGTTATACCTGCCTGACTTGACGCCGGACGTCCACACGCCAGCATGCGGTTGAGAACGATGCAACCGATCACAGTCCGCTGTTCCCCCTCGTCGACAAGCCAGCCCTCGATGGCCTCAGGATTTTCTACGGGGGCCAGCATGATGAGGATGTCAGTCGAAAGCGGAATCCAGCCTCGCGCCAGCCAGGGCCCGCGCCGCGTAATTCGCACTTTGTTCGACCTTAACGTACGATTTTGAACAGCTCTTCTGTGGTTGCCGTCCGTTGCGCAAGTAGTTTCTGGCCTTTTTGACGTGTGATCGAGTGCGGTCTTCTGTCAGGCCTTTGATTGCGGCATTTCGAGAGACCGCTGGCCGGTATGGTGATCCGCGGATCGGGTCCAAATCTTGTTCCCGGGCTATAAGCTCCAGAGCAGTTACTGGTTATCCCTATCCGGATCGGTTCGATCATGCGCCCATTCAGGTCATCGACTTCTCACACCTACTTGCCAGTACAGGCTGGCTATTCGCGATCGGTTGCTATTGCGCCGCCACGGCCAAGGCCGGGATTCGATAATCTTGCTGCTTCGTCAGCATGGCCCATATTTTCCGAGCCATTTTATTCGCCAGTGCGATCGCCACCAACATCCTCGGCTTCTTCCCGAGCATTCGCGAAAGCCATGATCCCTGTACAGGCGGTTTGCGGCTCGCCCACCTGACGCGCGTCATCGCCCCGATAATCAGGAGTCTGCGAATATCCGCCTGCCCGGCTTTTGACACACGACCGAGCCGTTCCTTTCCGCCCGACGAGAATTGCCGGGGAACCAAGCCGAGCCAAGCGGCAAAATCTCGGCCGCTCCGGAAGTTTTCCATCGCCGGTGCGAAAGCTTCGACGGCTAGCGCGATCAGTGGACCCACACCCGGCATCGTCTGAAGCCGGCGGGCGATATCGCTCTGCCGGGACAGTTCCGCGAGCTTCTTAGCCTTTTCGTCGATCCGGGTCGTCTTCTCGCTGATCTGAGCAAGAAGGTCGCGGCATTCTTCCCTCACAAGCTCAGGAAGGTCGATTTCGACATCCTCGATAATCGCTTCTATACGCTTGACGTGACCTATCCCTAGCGGAATGACCTGCCCATATTCGTAGAGAACAGCGCGCAAAGCGTTCACCAGTTCTGTTCTCTGGCGGACTGCGCGTTCCCGTGCCCGAAATAAGACCGCCCGGGCCTGCTGATCCGCTGTCTTGGAAGGGACAAAGCGCATCTCGGGTTGACGTGCAGCAATGACGATTGCTTCGGCATCCGCGGCGTCATTTTTCTGACGTTTCACAAACGGACGCACATATTGCGGTGCGATCAGCTTAACTTCATGCCCCAGCTTGGCCAATTCGCGTGCCCAATAATGAGCGCTTCCGCAGGACTCTATAACTACCAACGCCGGCGCTTGCTCCGACATGAACCGGAAAAACTGCCCGCGCGACAGCTTCTTACGAAACTTCACATGGCCCGCCATCGACGTTGCGTGTAGCTGGAAAACATTCTTTGCCAGGTCCACCCCGATCATCGTATCCTTCATCTGCCGTCCTCTCCGTTATGTGGTCTACACCGCATCATCTTGGCACATTGCGATGCCGTTTAGGGGAGGACGGCAACCACCCCATCTTGTTCCGACCCCTAATTCGAGCATGCGCCTAAGGTGATTGCTCGCGATTCATGCAATCGCGATAGATACGCTCAGGGGATGGGCTGGCGTCGCGGCTGCATGTCGGCCAGCTCGTCAATGATCAATTGGCACTACGTTAACCGCCAGTGACAGCTGGAACCGGCGACCAGCCAGCTCAACGGTACTGATATGCTATCGGACCCTCGCAAATCTCCCGGACCCAACCATCCGAACAGCCAAGCAAGCAGAAAAGCCAGCGCGACAGCGAGAGCTATCAGGATCCACACACCCAAGGTGCGCCTCGGTGGCTTGCCGGAATATCGAGCAGGATCAGTCATTGACCACTTCCGAGGGTGTTCGGGAACCGTGACCACGGCACCCGGATAGAGGTGCCACCCGCTTGAACAGAAGAAGTACCGCGCACCCCAAGTGCGCCAAACAAGGCTGGTTCCGTAATGTTCCAAAAAAAGCCCCGCCGAAGCGGGGCAGGTCACGGGGAAAACGTGGCCGCGCGGCGCCAGGATGAGAGCTGCAATCTGACATCGCTGGCGGCTGAGGTAAGGAAGTCTACCGCGCGGCCGTCATCCAAACGCTCAGGATAGGCGGCCGTTCCCGTCCGGTAGCGTACGGACAAAAAGGACGCCGCCGAAGCGGGGCAGTTTGACGAAGAAAGGATCGCGCGACTTTCCAGTGAGGGCAAAGGAAGGGGTCTATCAGCGAACCACGCCACGCGATCCCAACAGCTAGAACACTGAAAGCATTTATAAGGTTCCGGTGCGGTAGCGTACCGATCGCAATCGGCTCAGATGAGGCCACACAAAGCCGCCAAGCTGCCGATGACGCCGGCAATCGCCCCAGCATGGCCACCCCCATCAGCGTCCGTCCGCGATGAAATCATCCCGAGCCTTTACTTTGCTGTGAGCACCTTCCATGTTGCGCACCGGTGAGATTCGGCCCGCGGAGGACTATCAATGAAATCCAACTGCGTGTTCGCGGCTGCGCTGCTAATGCCGGTGTTGGCAAGTCCAGGTTACGCGCAGGACCAGCTTTTCGACGAATTGCGTTTTGGCGCATCGGCATCGATCCAGGGCGGCCACGAGCGGGAAGACGGCATCTTTCCGGAAGTCACCGTCTTTTTCGATCCGTTCGGTGCCGATTCCGCCACGACGTGGACGCAGACGCTCGTGCGCCCGCGTATCCACCTCGGCACGTCGATCGGAACTGAGGGTGAAGCGACCCAGTTCTTCACCGGCTTTTCCTGGACTGCCAACTTTACCGAGAAGCTTTTTGCCGAGGCTGGTTTTGGCGGTTTGATCCATACCGGCGAACTCGATCACAACGACGACGGCCCTGCACTCGGCTGCCGTGTCCTCTTCCGTGAGTATGTCGGCGCGGGCTATCGCTTCGACAGTCACTGGAATGTCATGGCTCAGGTTGCCCACTCCTCCCACGCCAACCTCTGCAATGGGCCAAATGACGGCATGACACGTGCAGGCGTGCAGCTCGGCTACAAATTCTAAGCAAAACGATAGGGCCGACGATCGTCTCCAGGACCACGGCCCAGCACGCCGCTTTCGATGGCTTTCGTCAACGCCTTGCGAATCTGTTTTGACAGCGAAGCCTTTGTCGATCGATCGATTTTCAAATTCAGCGGCTTGTTCATCCCGCCGTAGTACACGATTTATTCGCGTTCTTGGTTCTTTTGATAGGCTACCGATGCGCCATCTCTTACCGGTCAGAAACAGAAAACCCGTGAAGATCGGTATCGTCATCCCCGCCATATAGATCGCGCTCGCGTCCCACCGTTGCCCGCACCGCCAGGCTGAAACGGTCGCGCCCAAGTTCAGGCAAGCAATCGCGAACATCCGCGGCAGGTCGCTCTCGGCCGTGGAAGTCGACTGTAGGCGGGGCGCGGACTGCGTGCCGCACGCCACGCCAGGTCGGCTCGTCTCCACGCCTCTGTGCCTTCGGGTGAGATCGTGTGGATCGCGAAGGATGGTGAAACCCGCATCGTCAAGACCGGCGAGAGCTGGTCGAAATAGAACTTGAGGATAGCATGAAGATTCTTATCGCTTCGACGCCCGCATCGGGCCTTTTCAACCCGCTGCTTGCCATCGGGCGCATCTTGATCGCCGCAGGACATGAGGTCACCGGCTTGACGGGCACCGGGTTCCGCCAGCGCGTCGAAGGTATCGGTGCAAAGTTCCATCCGTTGCCGGCACAGGTCGATTTTGATCCGGGGAACATCCACGCAGCGGCTCCGGAGCTCAAAAACACACCCCCCGGGCCGGCATGGCTACGCATCTCTTTGGAGCGCATATTTGTCGACAGCATCCGCCATCAGCACGAGGGAATAGGCGAGGTTCTGCGGGACTCCCCAGCGGACGTCATCATTGTGGACGACATGTTTTTCGGCATACTCCCGATGCTTCTTGGGCCGCGTTCAAACCGGCCTGCCATTGTCGTCTGTGGTACGTCGGTTCTGCACTCGCGCCGTGAAGACGGTGCGCCGGTTTTTTCTGGCCTTCCACCTGCAGTCACCAAGGCGCAGTTTGATGAATACGCTATCATCGCACGGGATTACGACCGCGTCGTCAATCAGCCGCTGGCCCTGCGGTTAAATCAGGTGCTCGGGGAACTAGGCCTGGGACCTGTGCACGTGCCCCTCTTGGAATCCGTGGTGGATCTCGCAGACGTCGACATGCAGCTTTCCGTGCCGGGTTTTGAGTATCCGCGCGCCATGCCGGCCACGGTGAACTTCGTCGGCGCCCTGCCCATCATTCCAAATCAGGCGCCACTACCATCCTGGGCGCATGAATTGGATGGCTCGCGCAAGGTCGTTTTGGTCACGCAGGGCACCGTCGCCAATCACGATCTTAATCTTTTGATTGCGCCGACGCTGAAGGCACTCGCCGACGAGCGCGACGTGCTCGTGGTCGCCACGGCGGGCGGTCGGCCAATTGACGCGATACCTGGCCCAATTCCCGGCAATGCCCGCCTCGCAAGTTATCTGCCGTTCGAATGGATCCTGCCGAAGACCGATGTGTTTGTCACCAACGGCGGTTATGGCAGCGTCAACCAGGCGATCAGCTTCAGCGTTCCTCTTGTCACAGCGGGCCTTACGGAAGACAAGGCTGCCGTGAACGCGCGCGTCGCATGGTCCGGCGTCGGGATTGATCTTGCGACGAACCAGCCGTCGCCAGAGATGCTGCGGGAAGCGATCCGGACCGTTCTCGAAAAACCGAGCTACCGTGCGCGCGCGTCGGTATTGGCTCAGGAGTTCGCTGGGATCGATACGCGATCTGAAATTCTCCGGATCATCGCGGCTGCCGGGTCCCGCTGACCCGGATAGCAGCACCATTCACAGGCTCATGAAGAGCGAGGTTTCGGACCCTCGGAACTGTCCTGGCCGCCAGGCGCCGGTAACGCTTCGGGCCGTAGAACGCTGCGGCGTCGGCGGCATCATCCAGCGCGAGGTTGTTCACGTACCGCCGCTCGCCCTGCCAATGCGCAGCGCCGCCGGGTCGGGTTGGCATGATCGCTGTATCGGTCATGTCGGGCGCCACCGCTCTGTACAGCAAGTGCGGCACGTGTCATCCCTTGCAACCCCGCCGCTTGGCCGACCGTCTCCACGCATTCCCCGGCTTTAGGCGGTCGCAGCGTTAACTGAAATTCAGCTCGAAGCCTGGTTATTCGCAGGGCTTTTGATACTGAGATGCATCGCAAGGCCCGAGGGTGGGGAAGCAGACCAGTAAATTGAAGGGGTCAACAGAGATCTTCCGTGGCTGGGAGGAAGATTTGCGAGACAACTCAAGTGCAAACGTTATCGAATATCAGAAACTTCGGATGGGTGTCCTTTCGTCCGATACTACTCGGATCCGGCTCCTCTGTCGTTTCCATTGGATTGGCACCGGTATCGGTCGATACACGGGACTTGCGTCCGCAGATATAGTGCTAGTGCGCAATCAACAACGGGATCGGTACATGCGCGAGCAGGGAACGGCTCGTGCCGCCGAAGGCGATTTCGAGATGACGGGAGTGACTGTAAGCGCCGATTACAATTAAATCGGCAGCAAGGTTGGCAGCGCGATCGAGGATGATCTTTGCGATCGATGCTCCACCGGATCGCATTTGACCAGCGAGTGATTCCGGCGCTCTCCTACGAAGCCGTAGCAGCCCCATTCCGTGCGGGTTCGTCCATAGGATTAGCACAAGGGGTTCGTTGTGAGCAGCCTATTGCCCCTGATCAGTTCAATGACTCCCTCCTGCTCCAGATTTTTCAACGCGGCGTAAAGCTCGTCCGATGTAAACCCATCGGCGCTGAGCGGTACGCCGATATGGTACAGGTCGATTGCATCTGAGGGGGCAGCACCAAGGATCCGCAGGCGTTCCACAATGGCGGCTTTGGTTCGTCAAGTCGGCTCTCGGTCCCTCTTCCCCCAAAATGGTCCGGTCGGGACCCGCGCACAGCTGATCGAATTCCGCGACATGCTGACCGCGGTGCGCGATCGGGTGGCCGCCCTGAAGCACCAAGTTAAATCTGTTGATGAGATCATCGCCGCCAAGCCGACGGCCGCCTTCAACGCCAAATGGGGTAATTTCGTTTTCAACGGCGATCGGTTTACAAATAGGGTCTACACCGGTCTTCAAGGAGCACACCAATGAGTGAACGTGCCGCAAGCGTAGTTGAACTGACCAGTGCCTATGATTTCTCTGCGACGCTGGATCGCCTCAGCAATGCATTCGAGAAAGCCGGCTTAAAGATATTCGCGCGTATCGACCACAGCGCCGCCGCTACGGAAGCCGGGCTCAACATGCCGCCGACCGTCGTTGTTATCTTCGGCAGTCCGCAGGTGGGCACACCGCTGATGCTCGTAACTCCAGCCCTGGCCCTGGACCTACCGCTGCGCGTTCTGGTGAGAGAAGACAGCAGCGGACGGACGATAGTCGCGCATCATCCTGCCGCGGCAATCACGACTGCGACGGTCCTTACCAGCGAACATCTGGCGCGCTTTTCCAAAGCTGAGACTTTGATCGCCAATACTATAAAGGGTGAAGCTACCTGACCGTCTCGTGTCGGCAGCCCGCTCCAATATCCTCTCAACCACGCAGCATTAAGGGAATTCATCATGGCTCGTCTCCGTACGATCGCATTGCGCGACGCAACGGGCCGGACAGCCGAATTGTTCAGCGCGGTAAAAGCTGCGATTGGCAAGGTTCCCAATAGCTATATCAGAATTGGCGGCAATACTCCGGCCGCCGGGATCAGCAGCACCATGGCGGCGACGTCATGAAAGTTCCATAATATCGCCTTATGCCAGCTAATCGAAATTGTTGGTCGAGGGTTCGAGTTGGTTCAAGGCGGCACACATCGCTCATTTCTCCGTCGAGAAGGCGGGCAACAAAACGCAGACGTTCCTCCATCACCGAAGTCTCTCTCCACGGCATCAACACCTCCCGCCAAAAACGGAAAGTGTTACCCATGTCTCCGGTACAAAACGTCACCTATGTCTCAGGTCGGGCAGTCAATTACTGGCAATGTGCCTGCGAAGTCACCTTACAACTTATGCTTCAGAACCGGATCACGACCCCGAAAATTGGCCCGTATTCGATTACGTCGAAGTCGAAGCCGTCGTTGCTGTAGTCGACACCGAGGGCACGATAGCCTCCGATCGCTGAGAACGACTGGTTCCATTGATAACCAACGCCGGCCAGCACATCCCATGCAAAGTCGGAAGCTGCTCCAAAGCCGCCGATCATTCCCCAACCGGTCAAATACCAGGACGGCGATAGGTCAACACGTGCCTTCGCCCCAACCATGGGGTCGACCCAGGTGTTTGTCTCGCTGCCGCTTAACGCGGCAAGCGGGGGCCCGCCCGCAGAAAGGGCAATGTCGACCTCGTTGTCGACGTTCCAGAGACGGGCGCCCGCCATGAGATCCACCGTTACCGCTGGCTGCGCAACAACACGGTATTCGCCCATCAGGGTTCCGGTCAGGCTGCTGGTCTCGAGAGTCCCGGCTAAGTTGAGGGGGACGCCCGCAACCGTTCGTGTCACTGACTTCTCCACCTCCAGCTTCAGGTAGATCAGGTCGCCGAATACGCCCCAGGTTCCGTTGTGCGCCTCACCGACGATCATGCCTCCGAAGCGGAGATTGTCGAAAATATCACGAAACGGCACATCCACCTCGATGGGCTGTCGTCCGCGAACCCCAACATCGCCGTTGATGCTGCCAGCCCAGAAATAAGGCGCAAGGCTGAGCGTCCAGCCGCCAGGATCGGAAGCGGTTTGAGGCGGCGCTGCATTATCGATATCCGCCGCCCAGACTTGCGAAACGAGCGCCGAACTCACAGCCAGCGCCAGTGCCCTCATGAAACTCCGGTAACAGGTCATTCGGCAGTTCCCCTCCGCCTTCTGTTCCTACGAATCTCCAAGCGGACAATATATCGAAGGATAATATTAGTAACGGCCTATGTTCGTAGAGAATTGCGAGGAAGCCTCGCTGTTCACCCACTGTGGCATCAGCAACACTCTCAATCTGGAAGCGAAGATCTTTTTATGTTATATTGCTAATATTGGACGATGGTCCGTTGGGAGGACGGATAGAGGAGCCTCACAAAACCATTTCTGAATCAATGCGCGCCGTTCCACTATTCGTGACGCGAGAACCCAAAAACCTTAGCATATGATGTTTGCCTTACCCGCCGCGACATAAGGGAAGGCAAGCGGCGGGGTCATCATACACTCAAATCGATGAAACGACTGCCAACAAGGGCGAAACGCCCGATCTTCGCACTTTTCTGGCTTCAACACAGGAGTTATGAGATGAAGAGCAACATTGGCATTTACAGTCTCTTCGCATTTACGATCGCATCAACATTCTGGGCGGCGACCCCTGAACCTCTCGCCCAGGAGATGCGAAAACCCAATATCCTTTTCATCGTGTCCGATGACACAGGCTATGGCGATCTCGGCCCTTATGGCGGCGGCGAAGGCCGTGGCATGCCGACGCCGAACATCGACAAGCTGGCTGACGAAGGAATGACGTTCTTTTCCTTCTACGCCCAGCCGAGCTGCACGCCCGGCCGTGCAGCGATGCAGACCGGGCGCATTCCAAACCGCAGCGGCATGACGACGGTTGCTTTCCAGGGCCAGGGCGGCGGCCTGCCGGCGGCCGAGTGGACGCTTGCATCGGTGCTAAAGCGAGGCGGCTACCACACCTACTTCACCGGCAAATGGCATCTCGGCGAGGCCGACTATGCGCTGCCGAACGCTCAGGGCTATGATGAAATGAAGTACGCCGGGCTTTATCACCTGAATGCCTACACCTATGCCGACCCGACGTGGTTCCCGGACATGGATCCGGCACTAAGGGCGATGTTCCAGAAAGTGACCAAAGGCGCCCTCTCCGGCAAAGCCGGCGGGCCGGTGACCGAAGACTTCAAGATCAACGGCCAATATGTCGACACGCCCTTGATCGACGGCAAGGAAGGCGTCGTCGGCATTCCGTTCTTTGACAGTTACATTGAGAAGGCGGCCCTCGAATTCCTCGATGAAGCCGCCAAGACGCCGGACGAACCATTTTTTATCAACGTCAACTTCATGAAGGTGCACCAGCCAAACATGCCGGCGCCTGAATTCGAGCACAAGTCGCTGTCGAAGTCGAAGTACGCAGACTCGATCGTGGAACTCGACACCCGGATTGGCCGGATCATGGACAAACTGCGTGAAACCGGAATGGACCGGAACACGCTGGTTTTCTACACGACGGATAACGGGGCATGGCAGGACGTCTATCCGGATGCCGGATACACCCCGTTCCGCGGCACCAAAGGCACCCTGCGCGAGGGCGGCAACCGTGTTCCTGCGATCGCAGTATGGCCAGGCAAGGTCAAACCTCGAACCAAGAATCACGATATCGTCGGTGGCCTCGACCTGATGGCGACATTCGCCGCAGTCGGCGGGGTGCCGCTGCCCGACAAGGACCGCGAAGACAAGCCCATCATCTTCGACAGCTATGACCTCTCGCCGATCCTGCTCGGCACCGGAAAATCAGAACGCAAATCCTGGTTCTACTTTACCGAAAACGAACTTTCCCCCGGCGCGATACGCGTTAACAACTACAAATTTGTGTTCAATCTCCGTGGCGATGACGGAGCCCAGACGGGCGGCCTGGCGGTCGATTCAAACCTCGGGTGGAAGGGTGCCGAGAAATATGTAGCCACGGTCCCTCAGGTGTTCGATCTGTGGCAGGACCCGCAGGAACGTTATGACATTTTCATGAACAACTTCACCGAGCGGACCTGGATGGGTGTCGTCATGGGCGAAGAACTGAAGAAGATCATGGCGACCTACGTGCAGTACCCGCCTCGCAAGCCCCAAAGTCTGACCTACAACGGCCCGATCACGCTATCGGATTACGAACGCTTCCAGTGGGTACGAGACGAGCTCGCGAAGGAAGGCGTCTCGATCACGCTGCCAACCGGCAATTGATTTGAGCACGGCGGCCCGGATCCGGGCCGCCGTCTTCTAGCTAGACGGTCTATCTGACCCTCGCATCAAGAACCCTTGGGAGGATGCCCAATGTTCGCCATTCAAGGTTTCTTCAAACCGGCCCGCGACGGAGCGCTGGCTGTTGCGGCGGCGTTTCTGTTTGTCGCTTCGGCGCAGGCCCAGAGCGATCCCCTGCCGTCGTGGAACGACACGACTCCTAAAGCGGCCATCGTCGCCTTCGTCGGGAAGGTGACAAAGGAGGGTTCGCCGGAGTTTGTCCCGGTACCGGAGCGCATCGCTGTGTTCGACAATGACGGCACCCTGTGGGTCGAGCATCCGATGTACACCCAGCTCGCCTTCGCGCTCGACCGCGTGAAGGCGCTCGCTCCGCAGCATCCGGAATGGAAGGATACGCAGCCGTTCAAGGCAGCGCTCGAAGGCGACATGAAGACGCTGGCCGCCTCGGGCGAAAAGGGCCTTCTGGAACTCGTCATGGTCACCCATGCGGGAATGACCACCAGCGATTTCCAGAAAGTCGTGACCGACTGGCTTTCCACCGCGCGCGACCCCAGATTCAAGCGGCCTTACACCGAACTCGTCTATCAGCCGATGGTCGAGCTTCTTGCATATCTGCGCGCCAACGGCTTCAAGACCTTTGTCGTTTCGGGCGGCGGCGTGGAATTCATGAGGCCGTGGGCGGAAAAAGCTTATGGCATTCCACCGGAGCAGGTCGTCGGCTCCTCGATCAAGACCGAGTTCAGGATGCAGGACGACACTCCAACCCTGTACCGCCTGCCCGAAGTCAATTTCATCGATGACAAGGCCGGCAAGCCGGTCGGAATCAACCAGGAGATCGGCCGGCGGCCGATCGCAGCCTTCGGCAATTCCGATGGGGATCTCGAAATGTTGCAATGGACGACGATGGGCGGTGCGCCTGCACGCCTCGGCGTGCTGATCCATCACACCGACACGGATCGCGAATATGCCTACGACCGTGACACTGAATTCGGCCGCCTCGACAAGGCGCTCGATGCGGCGGCGATAACCGGATGGACCGTGGTCGACATGAAGAGCGACTGGAAGGAAGTATTTCCGCAACGATAGGATTTGATCACGACCGCGGGAGGCGTGTGACCGGTGACCAGAACATTGTTCACCATTGTAGGACTTGCGCTTTTGGCCATTCTGATCTCGTCTATCACCGGCCCCTTCACAAGCGCGGAGGCAGAAAACGGCCCGGTGACGTCGGACCCACTTATCGCTTCTCACGAAGGATTTGTTGACGAGAAGGTCTGCACTTCGTGTCACGCCGAGCAGGCGGCCGCCTTTGCAAAGTCCCATCATGCCAGGGCCATGGCCGTTGCGGACAACATCACGGTTCGCGGCGATTTCAACGACAGCAGCTTCGAGCACGGAGAAATCGACGCCGAATTCTTCAAGCGAGACGATCGCTTTTTCGTTCGGACCGAAGGGCCGGATGGCAAGCAGCGAGACTTCGAAGTCAAATACACGTTCGGCTACGAGCCGCTGCAGCAATATCTCGTCGACATCGGAGGTGGACGACTGCAGGCACTGGACATCGCCTGGGATACAGCGAAACAAGAGTGGTTCTGGCTGGGAGACGGGCAGCCGTCCAAGCCGGGATCGACATTCCACTGGACCGGCCTGTTCTACCGGTGGAACCGCACCTGCATCGACTGCCATTCCACCGATCCGCGTGCGAATTTCGAGGCCGCGACAGGGTCATATCGATCCTCTTACGTGGCGACCAGTATCGGATGCCAATCATGTCACGGCGGCGGTGCTCGTCATGTTGACTGGGCGAAAAGCAACTCGATAGGCTCCAGCGCCCAGTCAACGGTCGCGATGCCGAAGGTGGAGATGGACACCTGCTTTGCCTGCCATTCACGGAGGATCAAGCTACGCGATGGGTTCGAACCTGGAAGAGCCTACCTCGACTATTTCTCTCCTGCGCTGATGCGCCCGGACCTGTATTTCCCGGACGGGCAGATACTCGACGAGGTCTTCGAATACGGCTCCTTCCAGCAAAGCAAGATGTCGCGGGCGGGCGTCGTCTGCGTCGACTGCCATCAACCCCATGAAGGCACGCTGCTCGCCGAGGGCAACGGCTTGTGTACGCGGTGCCACGCGGAGACTGGTTCTGCAAGGTTCACCAGCTTCGACCCAAAAGGCACGTTCGATGCCATTAGCCACACTGGGCATCCTCAGGGATCGGCCGGCGCGCGGTGTGTAAACTGTCATATGCCCCAACGCACCTACATGAAGGTCGATCCGCGTCGCGACCATTCCTTCGTCATCCCACGTCCCGATCTTTCCGAAGCCTACGGCATCCCCAATGCGTGCACCTCATGCCACAGTGACAGGACGAATGCCTGGGCCGCCGAAAAGATGGATCAATGGTACGGCACGAATTGGCGCAAGCGTCAGACGGTTACCCACGCATTCGCGGCGGCCGCCAAGGGCGAGCCAAGCTCGATCGATGCATTGCGTGCATTTTTGGCAGACCGCGAGCAGTCCGGCTTTGTGCGAGCGAGTGCGGTCGCCGAATTGACGAGGTTAGCCGGACCGGCGGCAGCGGCGGACGTAACGTCGGCAGCGGAAGATAGCGATCCAATCGTGCGGCTGGGGGCCGCGGAAGCCGCCGTCAACTTGCCTCCTGAACTCGGATGGCAAGAAATCGCAACTCTGCTCGGGGACGAGATCCGGGCCATCCGGGTAGCCGCGGTAGCCGCTCTCGGGGGAGCGGTTGCGGAACTGCCCGAAGCCACACGCAAGGCATTCAGCGTCGCTGCGGACGATCTCGAAGCATATGCCAATGCAAATGCCGACGGTGCCGAAGCTCAAGCCCGATATGGGCTGTTTCTGGCGAGACAGGGTCTGATGGACCAGGCCGAGAGTGCCTTTCTCAACGCCATTGCCCTCGATCCAACGCTCGCGGGTTCCCACGCCAACCTTGCAGAATTCTATCGCGTTGCCGGACAGAGCGAAAAGTCAGAGCTTGCCTACCGCTCAGCTATCAAAGGCCTGCCGGACAACGCCGCGCTTCGCTACGGTCACGCGCTCGCGCTGGTGCGCCTGAAGGCCATGCCCGATGCCATTCGGGAGCTCGAAGCCGCGGTTCGGCTCGAACCGGACAACGCGCGCTATAGAATCACTTTCGCAATCGGTCTGGATTCGGTTGGCCGAACGGAAGAGGCATTCTCGCTTCTGGATGGAGCGATCGCCGACCAAACACGCGACGCCGACCTCATCGGTACGGCGATCGCGCTTGGAATGAAACTGGGACGCCACGACGAAACATTGAAGCTCGCGGAGCAACTCGCGAGGTTGCAGCCGGACAATCCAAATGTCACCTCGCTTTTGCGACAGCTTCGAAGCACATCATATCCGCATCAACCGCAGGCAGGCCCCAATGATGATCGATAATTCTGCATATGATCATCAGTTGAATAGTCTTGTGCGAATACGCAACTCGTCGCCGACAGAGGCAACCGCGGCGATACCGCATTCGAATTAACAAGTGGTGCTTCGTAGTCTATACATTCGGTGGCAGTACGATGCCGGAGTGCGGATGTGGATTAAAGTTCCGATATCCGGTTTGAGCGCCAATCCCAGACCTTGACGGCGAGAACTCTGATGTCCGCTTTCCGCGTGGGTGTCCTAGCAGCGAACGGTCGGCCATCGGCCCCAAACCAGTCGTTCCGGCCAGGCCAAGTCCATCCTGGGCTAGAGAATCTGCTACATCTAGATACTGTAAGAACAGGGCCAATGGTTCACATCCCATTAAGAGCAGGGGGTGCTCACTCGAGCGATGTTGCTTGGCGATAGATGGAATCGGCTCACACTGCGTCACGCAGTAAGTGAGGATCGCGGGCCATGACGCGGTCCTACACCCGAAAAGGCTGCTCACAGATCTCGGCGCCATCACGTCGGTCTGCAACGACATCGTGATGCTGAGCCCAGCCTGCCTTAGGCAGGCTGGGAAATCCACTAGTCAGAGGACCGAGACGTTCTCCGCCTTCGATTTTCCGGTCTTGCGGTCCTGTCCGATCTCGAAGCTGACCTTATCGCCTTCGCGGAGGGAACCGCCGCGTTGCAAAGCAGACACGTGAACAAATACATCTTGTCCACCACTATCAGGCGTTATGAAGCCGAAGCCCTTGTCGTCGTTGAAAAATTTAACCGTACCCGTTGGCATGAGAAATCTATTCCCTGTGTCGTTTGTCCAAATTTCGCAGCGGAAGCTACAGCGCCAACGCTCGTTGATCAACAGTGAGCATGAGGTGGCCGCTTTGTGGCGAACTGCGACGGTGCTCATGATCGATTTCGGTGAGCTTTGCTGGCGCCGAAGAAAGGAACTCGGGAGAATGGACTGTGAAGCCAATTACCGTTCGTTCGCAAGGCTCACGGCAGCTGCCTTCGCGCGCCTCGCTGCCGCAAACACCCGAAAACGAGCTTCCGGGTGGATGTTTGTTGTCTCGGCTCGCTTGGCCAATCCAGCAGAAGCATTACCACCACGATCCAAATCCCTGAAACACGGGATCATGTGCTTGGCCTCGGTTACAGGTGTAGGTGAATTTGCCGTCTGTAAGACGGGAATGTAACAGCCGCGTTCCAGATCTGTCTCCGAGACATAGTCAGGAGATTTTCATGCCGACCGTGCAAACCGAGCCCACCGCGCGTTCCCATGCTCGAGGCCATCACCTCCGGATCGTCACGGTCGATGGAATGATCGTCACGTTCGGGACGGACGGTCGCGTGGATATTCGAGATGTTCCACCCGAGCCGGCTTCGCCTGTCCACCGTGAAACAGCAGAACCGCTGCTTCAGAGGCTGGCTAAGCTTTTTATCGAGGCGTTTGCGCTTGCGGGCGCATCGCTGCATCCGACGGTCGTTCATTGGCCGGGTGATTGGTCTTGAACGAGACCTGCTCGCTCCACCGAATCTGCGTGCCGCGGGCAGGGGAGGCGAGCCGCCTCCTATGAGACGCCCGAGGATGCGGCCGGTCAAATGCGGCATGTCGTCGGATGGGCGTCACCTAAACCAAGGGCGCCGGCTGAATCCCTGATAAATTCGTTTATGAGTTGAAGCTCGCCGCGCGCGCGAACGTCTGACATACTCGCAATCGGCCGGGGCGCAATTTCGCTAAGCCAGTGCCGTTTAGGCGGCCTTCGGATCCGGTCGATGGTTTTTCGCTCGTCTGCGAGCAAATCCCGGCACTATGTTTTTTCGTGCTTTTCCCGAGGAGTACCAGCGCTCGGGGTTACAGTTGCAACGTAGTTTCCACGTTTGGAAACGCGGCCGAAATTCTCAAAAGCGACAGACAGTCCGTTGGCCTAACGACGGGAGTCTCGTTATGAATAGCAGTCTTTCAATATCTCTGGCCCTGGGTGTGTCGCTTATTTTAGCGAGCGCTGCGCATGCCGATATTCTCATCGGCGTTGCAGCACCTCTCACCGGGCCGAACGCTGCCGTTGGCGAGCAGTTCCGCAAGGGCGCGGAAAAGGCGGTTGCGCAAATCAATGCGGCGGGCGGAATAAACGGCGACAAGATCGTCCTCGAACTCGGCGACGATGCATCCGATCCGAAGCAGGGGATTTCCGTCGCAAACAAGTTCGTTTCCGATGGCGTCCAATATGTGATTGGCGACTACAATTCCGGCGTATCGATCCCCGCCTCGCAGGTCTATGCCGAGAACGGCATCCTGCAGATCACCCCCGGTTCGACCAATCCGACGTTCACCGAGCAGGGACTCTGGAACACGTTCCGGGTATGCGGACGTGACGACCAGCAGGGTGCAGTGGCCGGTAACTACATCTTGAAAAACCTCAAGGACAAGAAGCTCGCAATCCTGAGCGACAAGACCGCCTACGGTGAAGGGATTTCCAATGAGGTGAAGCGGACGGTCAATACGGGCGGCATGACCGAGGTCATGGACGAGGGGGTCACTGTCGGTGACAAGGACTTCTCCGCGATCATCTCGAAGATGAAGGCTGCGGGTGTGGAAACCATCTACTTTGGCGGTCTCTACACCGAAGGCGGCCTGATCGTAAGGCAGGCGGCGGATCAGGGGCTGCATGCGGTCCTGATCGGTGGCGATGGTATCACGTCGAGCGAATTCGGTCAGATTGCCGGCCAGGCTGCAGCGGGCACTTTGATGACTTTTGCGCCGGATCCTCGTCTCAATCCTGCCGCGAAGGCCATCGTGGCGTCGTTCAGGAGCGATGGGTTCGAGCCGGAAGCCTATACGCTGTATTCGTTTGCGGCGCTCGAGGTCCTAAAGGCAGGATTTGCGCAAAGCAATTCCCTCGATCCGCAGAAGGTGGCGGATGCCTTGAAGCACATGAGTGCGCCAATTCCCACCGTGATCGGCAAGCTTGAGTTCGACGAAAAGGGCGACCGCAAGGACGAGGACTACACCATGTACGTCTGGAAGGCCGATGCGAGCGGCGCCATGACCTATTCCATGCTGCCTTAAGAGCTGTCTCTTATACACATCTGACGCTGCCGACGACTAGTC
>NZ_JBNDHS010000098.1:0-20076 GCF_056755095.1 Rhizobium sp. SVR5-9E
TGGTCATGCAGGACGTCGTGCTGTTCTTTGCCGCGCTTGTCATGCTCATGAATTTCCTGGTCGATATGTCCTATCTCGCCATCGACCCGCGGCTGCGAAAGGACGCATGACGATGGCGCAGATCGCATCCGATGCTTCGAGCAGGCCACGTTCATTTTCCATTAGCCGGCAAATGAAGCTCGTCTCTGGCGCAGCCATCGTGGGACTACTCGTGGCAATCGCCCTGCTGTCGCTCGTCTGGACACCACTACCGCCTGCGAAGATGCAGATCATTCATAAATTGCAGCCGCCCTTCGCTTTTGGCGTGCTCGGCACCGATCAATTCGGCCGCGATATTCTTTCGATGCTGATGACCGGATGCTGGAATTCGCTGTCGATCGCCATCACCGCGGTTGTCATCGGCGGTACGATTGGGTCGATTGCCGGAATTTCGGCCGCGGCGATCCGCGGCGCCTTCGAGACACTGCTGATGCGGGTCTGTGATGTCGTCTTTGCCTTGCCGCCGATCCTCTCGGCGATGATCCTCGGCGCATTTCTTGGGCCTGGCAGGTTTACGGCGATCATCGCAATTGCCGTCTTCATGATCCCGGTCTTCGCACGCGTGACGCTTGCCTCGGCCCTGCAGGCCTGGAGTCGCGATTACGTGTTGGCGGCTCGCGCGCTCGGCAACAGCCGCCTCACCATTTCGGTACGCCATGTTGCGCCAAACATCATGAACCACGTGATTGTCCAGGCAACGATCCAGCTCGGCCTGGCGACCCTCACCGAAGCAGGATTAAGTTTCCTCGGCCTGGGGCTCGCCCCGCCGGCGCCGACCTGGGGCCGCATGCTTGCCGACTCCCAAACCTATCTCGAACTGGCGCCATGGCTGGCGATCCTGCCCGGCCTTGCCATTGCGCTTGCCGTTCTCGGCTTCAACATGTTGGGCGATGGATTGCGCGACTTCTTCGATCCGCGGCGGATCTGAATCAGACGGGGCGACGGTAGCCGGTCGGCTGGTCGTAAAGCCAGCCGATGCGTTTGATGGCGGCCTCGAAATTCTCGCGCGCAACGGTCATTGTGTGGCCGTTGGCGTGGATGATCGTTTCCGGATCTTCCATGATCGCCACATGACCCTTCCAGAAAACGAGGTCACCGCGGCGAAGCTCGGAGCGATCGATGACCTTACCTAGACCTGCTGCCTGCATGTCGGTGTCGCGCGGCGCGCTTCTGCCGGTCATCTGCAAGGCAAGCTGCACGAGGCCGGAGCAATCAATGCCGAGGCCCGAACGGCCGCCCCACAAATAGGGTGCGTTCATGAAGCGCGATGCGATCTCGACATAGTCGTCGTCCCTGCCCGCGCCGATCGGCTGAACGTGCTTGGCGAAGATCGCGGTGCCGTCTTCCAGCACGACATAGTGATTGCCTCGGGCTTCCGCTTCGCCGGCGACGCGCACGCGGCTGCCCATGGAGAGCACGGATTGATGAGGCTTGCGCAATTCCGGCTCGGGATAGAGGAAAGTGCGCTGCACGGTGACGACATGCGTGGGCTCCGCTTGTCCCTCGGACAGCGTTGCCTCCGGAAGATAGCCGACATAACCGTCGGAACCGGCCTTCACCCAGCACCAGCCGTCCGCGCGATCAAAGACCACCACATCCTCACCGAAGAGCAGCTCCGTATCGATTCCCTTTGAAAGATCAGGCTGCGGGCGAAGCGGTGCAACGGGAACGGCGATCCGCGCTGGCGTGCCGGAAACAAAGCGCAAGGCCTCGACCTTGCCTTCAAGGCTCGCTTCGGCGAGATCCGGCCGATAGGCATGCAGGCGGCGGTCGAGCATCGTCATATTCACTCCGTTTACACCGGCAGGCGGCGTCCCTGGTCACGCACGAGATCGCCGAGCTTCTCCAGATAGAGTGCGCCGCCGACAGTGCGCTTGATGATCACGTTCCGCCGGTCGCTTTCGTCGCGCGCCCGGTCGACCAACCCCATTTCGCCCATCGTATCGAGGGCGCGAGTGATAACCGGCTTCGTAACGTTCAGCGTTGCGGCAAGCCCCCGCACCGTATGAGGCGGCGGCACCAGATAGATATGCAGCAGGATTGCCATCTGGCGCAACGTCAAATCGCGTTCGTCGTGGCGCACCTGATTGAGCGTAACGCCGTGCCAAAGGCCCAGCGCCTGCGAGGCGGTCAGTTCGATCGGCAAAGCCCCTCCGGAAAACCGTTACGCTGTGGTGTATTTTCCGGGAGCAGATGCCTGCATGCAAGAGGCGGCAGAATCTGCCGCCTCGCAAGGTGAATAAAATTTTAACGATCGGCCCTTAGAGCGCGGTCCGGATGTGATGGTAAAGTGCACGGATTGCCTGCGCCTCGCCGCCGCCCGGCGAGTGCGCGCGCTCTGCCGGCGCCCAGCCGTAGATATCGAAATGCGCCCAGCTTTTCGCCTTGCTGACGAAGCGCTTCAGGAACAAGGCCGCCGTGATCGCCCCTGCCATGCCGCCTGCCGGAGCATTGGTGATGTCGGCCATCTTGGCGCGAATATCCTTGTCGTAGCCCATGTAAAGCGGGAGCCGCCACAGCGGGTCATCGGTCTCGAGGCTTGCCTCGGAGAGATCGCGGGCAAGATCCTCGTCATCCGTGAAGAAGGGCGGGAGATCCGGCCCGAGCGCTACGCGGGCCGCGCCCGTCAGCGTCGCCATGTCGATCAAGAGATCCGGCGCTTCTTCATCGGCATAGGCCAGCGCATCGGCGAGGATCAAGCGGCCTTCCGCATCGGTGTTATCGATCTGGACAGTGAGGCCCTTGCGGCTCCTGTAGATGTCTCCCGGCCGGAACGCATTTGCCGAGATCGAATTCTCCACGACCGGGATGATGACGCGGAGGTCGACCTTCAGCTTCGCATCCATGATCATCAGCGCCAGACCCATGACGTTCGCTGCGCCGCCCATGTCTTTCTTCATCAGCAGCATGGAAGAGGCCGGCTTGATATCGAGACCGCCGGTGTCGAAGCAGACGCCCTTGCCGACGAGCGTGACCTTGCGATGGCCTTTCTTGCCCCAACGCAGCTCCAGAAGACGCGGCGCGTCGGCGCTGGCGCGGCCGACAGTGTGGACCAGCGGAAAGTTTTCCTTCAGGAGATCGTCGCCGATGATGACCGACATCTCCGCCTTGTAGTGCTCGGCGAGGGCACGGAAGGCGGCTTCGAGCTGCTCGGGTCCCATGTCGTTGGTCGGCGTGTTGATGAGATCGCGGGCGAGGAAGACACCGGCAAGTTGACGCTTGATGTCCGCGCCGTCAGCATCGCGCGGGATCATCAGCGTGGCGGCTGTCGTCTTTTCCGAGCGGTATCGATCGAAGCGATAGCTGCCGAGGCCGAAACCGAGCGACAGGCGGTTTGCCGTGAGTGGTGCCGTTTCGATGTGCCAGTCGCCGGCAGGTAGCGAGCGGGCCAGCTTGCCGGTGATATAGGGCTGCTCCGACGGATTTGTCCCGAGGCCGAAAAGCGCGCCACCGAGAAGGCCGTCCGCCGTTGGAATGAGCAGCAGCGACCCGCTTTCGGCCTTGTAGCCCGCCTTCCTTGCCCAATCGAGCGCGATGGGATCGATTGTTCCGGTCTCGATATGAGCCGGAGTGACAGCGAAAATCGGCAGTGTCGAGCCGCCCTTCGTGTTGAACGGCGTCGGTCTCTCAATAAACTGATAGGGGGCCATGTTTTTCCTTCGGCGGTGTCCAGGAATCGCTTCTTAACGGTATGTTAGGGTTAACAGACTATTGCTGGAGCGAAGATTGCGTCAAACCTTTCCCTGTTCCGCTTAGAGGTCAGGCGCCAGTTTCTGAATTCAGGAAAGCGCAATGCACCTCACCGCGGCCACCCCGTTCAAGAACCGTATTCTGCAGTGCGCCACGGCGGCGCTCGTGGCCGCCGCGCTCGCGGGTTGCACGACCACCAAGGACAAGATGACGACGGGTTCGGTGCCGCAGCTGTCAAAGCCGATCGAATCCATGGATGCGAACGAGCTTCGCACGGCTACCGAGCGACTCGGCCAGGCTTACGAACGAAATCCCCGCGATCCGGTGAACGGCGTCAACTACGCCAATCTGCTGCGCATGCAGGGACGCGATGCACAGGCACTTGCCGTCATGCAGCAGGTCGCGATTTCCAATCCCAATGACCGCAATGTTCTTGCCGCCTACGGCAAGGCCCAGGCAGCCACCGGTCAGCTTCAACAGGCGCTCGATACAATCGGCCGTGCGCAAACCCCGGATCGGCCCGACTGGAAGCTGATTTCCGCCCAGGGCGCGATCCTCGACCAGCTGGGCAAGCCCGCCGATGCCCGGGCGCGGTATCGCGATGCGCTGGACATCCTGCCGAACGAGCCGTCAGTGCTTTCGAACCTCGGCATGTCCTATCTTCTGACCAGCGATCTCAGGACCGCCGAAACTTATCTCAAGCAGGCAGCGAGCCAGCCTGGTGCCGATAGCCGGGTCCGACAGAACCTCGCTCTTGCCGTCGGCCTACAGGGACGGTTCGCCGAAGCCGAGCAGATCGCCCGGCGCGAGCTTTCGCCGCAACAGGCAGATGCGAATGCTGCCTATCTGCGTTCGATGCTTTCGCAGCAAAATTCATGGCAGAAGCTTGCTGCCAAGGATGGCCAGCCCGCGAGCAGCACGAACTGATCCCGGAGCTACCGAAGAGCCGCGCCGGAGAAGATCAGGCGCAGGCCGAGCCCGCCCATGACGAGACCGGCAGAGCGATCGATCCAGCGCTTGGCCGAGAGATAGACCTGCCGCGGGCGGCGGGCTGAAAACGCCATGGCCACGATCGCGTACCAACCGAACTCGATCGCGAAGATACCGATCGGCAGGCCCACGATGACTGCGAGCGGAATGCTCTTGGGGAGAAACGCCGCAAAGATGCTGGCGTAGACGATGATGGTCTTCGGGTTGCTGAGCTGCGTCAAAAGCGCCGTCGAGAAGCTTCGCCGGATCGACGAACGGCCCTCAACAGTACCCGACACCTCCAAAGGCTCCTTTGCGCCTCGCCAGATGCGGCAGGCGATATAGACGAGATAGGCGCCGCCTGCGAGTTTCAGCACCAGATAGAGCCAGGCGAACTGCGTCAGCAAGGCGGTCAATCCGGCCAGCGCAAGCACGCTGAAGACAATGCCGCCGACACCCATGCCGGCGGCGGCCGCCAGCCCATCCAGGCGCGAACGGGAGATGGCGATCCGGGACACGACGACGAAGCTTGGACCGGGGCTCATTGCGCCGACCAACATGGCTGCAAAGATACTGGCAAGAATAGCGGCTGAAGACATGGGAGCTCCTTGTTGACTGAAGGTGCCCAGGCGAGCGGCGGCTCAACCGCGCTTCCCGATGGTTTTCCATCTCATTCGCCAGTCACGCGGAAGCTATGGCTAGCTGCTTTTCGCCTCGCCCGCAAGCAGGCATCAGAAGCGATCTGCAACCTGTATGCCTGCGGGGCCAAGGATGACGGCAACCAGAACGGGAAGGAAAAACAGGATCATCGGCACGGTCAGCTTGGGCGGCAGGGCGGCCGCCTTCTTCTCTGCCTCGTTCATGCGCTCGTCACGGCCTTCCTGTGCGAGAACGCGCAACGCCTGCGAGATCGGCGTGCCGTAACGATCGGCCTGGATGAGCGCCTGGGTGACCGAACGCACGAGATCGATCTGCGTGCGCGTGCCGAGGTTTTCGAGCGCCTGCCGGCGGTCGGGCAGGAAGGAAAGCTCGGCTGTCGTCAGTACCATTTCTTCGGCAAGCGGCGGTGACTGCTCGCCGAGTTCTTCCGACACGCGGCGCATCGCCGCTTCGATCGAAATGCCGGATTCGACGCAGATCAGCATCAGGTCGAGCGCATCCGGCCAGGCGCGCTTGATCGAGTGCTGCCGCTTCGACATGCGGTTGGAGATAAAGATATTCGGTGCATAGAACCCGAGATAACCCGTTCCGATCGTCGCAAGCAGGCGGATGGGAAGCGGCTTTTCAGCAAGATGTCCGAGACCGAAAATCCAGAAGGCAGCAACGGCCAGGAAGACGAACGGCAGGAGGAAGCGGGCCACGAGGAAGGTGTTCAGCGCGTTTTCCGAGCGATAGCCCGCTGCACGCAGCTTGTTCATCGTGTTTTCATCGACCAGCGCTCTGCGAAGATTGAAGCGCTCGACGATCTGGCGAACGGAGCGATTGTTCTGCGTGCGCAGCGAGGCCTTGTTTGCAACGGCCTCGGAGTTCATGCGGGCGCGCTCGCGCGCCCGGATCTGATCGCGCTCCGTCGAAACGGCCCGCATTCGCTTGTTCAGGTCGCCGCGTTCGAAGAAGGGAATCGCGATGGTGTAGAAGGTCGCAAAGACCGCAATAGCGATCAGGACCGCGAGCAGCATGGCCGGGTCGGTCAATTTCGCTGCAAGATCCGATGACATGGCGCGCGTCTCTCTCCGGTTAGATGTCGAAATTGACCATGTTGCGCATGACGAAGATGCCGATGGACATCCATACGGCGGAAGCACCCATGATCAGGTGTCCGCGCGGATCGGTGAACAGGATGATCATGTATTGCGGCGACGTCAGATAGACGAGGGTCGCCACGATGAAAGGAAGGGCGCCGATAATCACGGCAGAAGCCTTGGCTTCCATCGAAAGTGCTTTGACCTTTGCCTTCATCTTTTTGCGGTCACGGAGAACCTTCGACAGGTTGCCGATCGCTTCGGAAAGGTTGCCGCCCGCCTGCGACTGGATGGCGATAACGATCGCGAAGAAGCTCACTTCCTGCAACGGCATGTAATTGGTCATGCGCGCGCAGGCGTCAGGAACGCTGAGACCGACCTGCTGCGATTCGACGATGCGGCGAAATTCGGTTTTCACCGGGTCACGACCCTCGTTTGCAATCAACCTGATAGCGTCGTTCAGCGGCAAGCCGGATTTGATCGAACGCACGATGACGTCCAGCGCGTTTGGAAATTCATCGAGAAACTTGTTCTGGCGGCGCTTGATCAGGAAACCCAGGACCCAGCGCGGCAGGCCGAGACCGGCGACGACCGGAACTGCAAGAACGACCAGCAAGGGCGCCCCGGCGAGCAAGGCGATGAGCATCAGAAACAGGCCAAACGCAGCGCTGAACATGTAGAATTTGGCAGGCGAGATCATAAAGCCCGCCTGAATCAGCCGGGACTTCAGGGAAAGCTTCCGCTTTGTATTTTCCTGCTGGCGCTTCTCGAGATCCTTGAGGTTGTCCTGCACCGATTTGCGGCGTTTTGACATTTCCTGGACGCGATCGTGCGCGGCCTTGACCTTCACTCGGTCCGTTTCTGCCGAAGTCACGCGGTTCAGGCGGTTGGCAGCCTTCTTCTCAGTCTCCATCCGGCTGAAGAGCAGACCATAGCAAACCGCGCCCGCAGCGACTGCTGCAAGCGTGATGATGGCGAGCACGATCGGATCGAAACCGAACATCAGATTTCCTTTGAATTTGCTTCCATCGCGTCCAGCGCAGACGCGAGGCGCTTCTCCTCGTTGTAGTAGCGCGCGCGATCCCAGAAATGCGGCTTGCCGATGCCCGTCGACATATGACGGCCGATCAGACGGCCGGCTGCGTCTTCGCCTTCGATCTCGTAGCGCATCAGATCCTGCGTGATGATGACGTCGCCTTCCATGCCGATCACCTCCGTGATGGCCGTGATGCGCCGCGACCCGTCGCGGAGGCGCGCGGCTTGGATGATGACGTCGATCGAACCGGCGATGATCTCGCGAACCGTTTTTGCCGGGAGACTGTAGCCGCCCATGGCGATCATCGATTCGATACGGCTCAAGCACTCGCGCGGCGAGTTGGAGTGAATGGTTCCCATCGAGCCATCGTGGCCGGTGTTCATCGCCTGCAGTAGGTCGAAGACCTCCGGTCCGCGCACTTCGCCGACGATGATGCGTTCGGGACGCATGCGAAGGCAGTTCTTGACGAGGTCACGCATGGTGATTTCGCCTTCGCCTTCGATATTCGGCGGCCGCGTTTCCAGGCGCACGACATGCGGCTGTTGCAGCTGTAGTTCCGCGGTGTCCTCGCAGGTGATGACGCGCTCGTCCCTGTCGATGTAGTTCGTCAGGCAGTTCAGGAGCGTCGTCTTGCCCGAGCCGGTGCCGCCGGAGATAACGACGTTGCAACGAACACGGCCGATGATCTGCAGCAACGTCGCGCCTTCCGGGGTGATCGCGCCGAAGCGGACGAGCTGATCGAGCGTCAGCTTGTCCTTCTTGAATTTACGGATGGTAAGCGCCGGACCGTCGATTGCGAGCGGCGGGGCGATGACGTTGACACGCGAGCCGTCGGGAAGGCGGGCGTCGCATATCGGGCTCGATTCATCGACACGGCGGCCGACTTGGCTGACGATGCGCTGGCAGATGGAAAGGAGCTGGCCGTTATCGCGGAAGCGGATTTCCGATTCGATCGTCTTGCCGCCGACTTCGATGAAGGTCTGGCCGGCGCCGTTGACCATGATGTCGGCGATGTCGTCACGCGCGAGCAGCGGCTCCAGCGGGCCGTAGCCGAGAACGTCGTTGCAAATGTCTTCGAGCAGCTCCTCCTGCTCGGAAATCGGCATCGCGAAGTTCTTGATCGTGATGATATCGTTGACGATATCGCGAATTTCCTCGCGTGCGCTTTCGGCATCGAGCTTGGCGAGCTGCGACAGGTCGATCGTGTCGATAAGCGCCGAGAAGACCTGCGCCTTAGTGTCATAATATTCGTCAGTGCGGGTTAGGCGCCTGCGCTGCGGTGTCTGCATCGGCGGTGGCGTCACCTGGTAGCGGCCCGGCTCCTTTGCCGGCTCGACCAGCACGGCGGGTACAGAAGCGGGAGCCGCCGGGGCGGCCGGCAATGGCGGCGCGCTTGTGGCGCCACCCTTTCCGAAGCCTTCGTTTCCACGTTTTCCGAACATGCCACAAAATCCAATCTACTCGTTTTCGTCTCTTACTTGGCGCGCTTCAGCAGCCCCATCAGACCACCGCGCTTCGGCTTCTTCATGGTCACCCGGCCGGTAACGATGTGTGCCAGCTGCGAGAAGGTCTCAGCCGTCGGCGACTTCGGGTCGATTTCCGAGATCATGCGGCCACTATTGGCGGCATTGCCGAAGAGGCCGATATCGAAGGGAATGATCGCGATCGGCTCGATCTCGAGCGGTTCGCAGAAATCGGACGGCGCAATTTCCGGACGCTTCGGCATGCCGACCTGGTTGAGGACGAGATGCGGCGACTTGTCGTTCGGGCGCAGCTTGCGGAGCGCATCGAGCATGTTCTTTGCGTTGCGCAAGTTTGCAAGATCGGGAACGGCGCAGATGACCACCTCGTCCACTGACGCCAGAACCGAACGCGTCCATTCCGACCAGGCATGCGGAACATCGAGCACCGCAACTGGCGCGCTGCGCTGCAGAACCTCAAGAACCGGTTGAAACGCCTGGCCATCAAAGTCATAGGCGCGATCAAGAAGCGACGGCGCGGCGAGCAGTGACAGGTGTTCCGAACATTTCGTCAGAAGGCGGTCGAGAAAGACCTCGTCCAGCCGATCAGGAGCAAAGACGGCTTCGGCGATCCCTTGGGTCGGGTCCTGGTCGAAATCGATGTTTGCGGTACCGTAAGGCAGATCGAGATCGGCAAGGATCGTCTCGGTCGAGAAGAGATTGGAAATGCCGAATGCGCAATTGTGGGCGATCGTCGAGGCACCGGCGCCTCCCTTGGAACCGATGAAGGCAATGCTGCGGCCAAGTGGTTCGGCATCTGGATCGACGAAGATCGCAGCCATCGCCATCATGATGTCAGGCACCGCCACCGGCTGAACCATGTATTCGGAAATGCCGTTGCGGATCAGCTCGCGATAGAGCGCGATGTCATTGTAATAGCCGATGACAATGACCTTGGTGCTCGGATCGCAAACGGCGGCAAGCGGCGCGAGCTCCGAAAGGAGGCTTGCCGCATTCGCCTTCGTCTCAAGAATGAGCAGATTGGGCGTCGGGGCGCTAGAGAACATATTCGCGGCCGCCGCAACGCCGCCACTGGTAATCCGCAGGCTGACCTTCGACATGCGCCGGTCGTTGCCACAGCGCTCCATGGCCCGCTGAAGTGCCTCGCTCTCGCAGAACGCGTGCACGGAAATACGCGGCAGCGGCCGCATGTTCTCAAGCTCGCCCATGCGCACGGCGTCTTCGACGTGCTGCAGCTCTGCAGTGTTCTTGATCTCGTATTCGATGGGGCTCATAGGTTCGTCTTCCGTCAGAACGAGGAACTTCCGCCGACGTCCTCGATGGTAGTTGAGGTGGTTCGGTACTCTTCGATCGCATTGTTGCGGCGGGCGGCGTCGATTGGCGTCATGCCCCGCGGCGCAATAAGGTCTTCAGGATTGGCGATCTGTGCGGCTAGGTTGTTTTGGGTGGCGCAGCCGAAGTTGTAATAATTCTGATTGTCGAAATCGAAGCCGCCACCGATGTCCTTTGGCCATTCGCCGCACTTCGAGGTAATGGCCGTCATACCGACGAAACTGAGCCGGATAGGCGCTGCATCGCCGGGAACAGTTGCAGCATAGCTCGCGTTGACGATCTTCGAGCTCGGTACCCCTCTGTGGGAGAGCTCAGCGCGAACCTGGCTTCGCAACTGACTTGCGGCCGCCGAATTCGCGGAGCCTTGTGGTGTCATGACATAAACTGGGCCGGACGCCCGGGACAGGTAATTGGCCGCAAAGCCGCGGATCACGTCGCGCTGCGCAATCGTCAGACGCCGATCGGTCGAGGCAACCGGGATATCAACTGTCTGTTCGGCCTCAGCCACCACGATTGGGTGGCGTTGACGGTAGTCGTCGGGAATGCCTCCCGTAGTCAGATTATCGCGCGGCGCCGCGCAGCCGGAGAGCATTGCCCCTGCAAATGCGGCGGCACCAAGCATGGCCCATCGTAACGCGGCCTTTTTGCGTTGAGCCATGGGCTGTTCATCATATCGTTGCATCGTTTTCGACCCCGCCCCGTTCACTTGTAGATAAATCCGATGGAACCGTGGAATTGCGCATCGACGATCGGTGCCTCGGGCCGTCCGTAGATCTTGTTCACCCGGTTCATTAAGAAGGCCTGAGCGTCGTTCTCGGGACTGAAATTGTCATCCGGCCGATTGAGTTCATTGCGAGCGACAGGGCGGACGAGATAGGGGGTCGCGATGATGACGAGTTCGGTCTCGTCGCGCTCCACCGTCCGCTGGCGGAACAACGTACCTAGAATCGGGATCTTGTTGACGCCCGGCGTGCCGTTCGATGTCTGCGAAACGTTGTCCCTGATCAGGCCGGCGAGCGCGATCGAGCCGCCGGACGGAAGCTCCACGGAGGTCTCGGCCGAGCGGCGCTGGTAGGTCGGCTGCGACCCCGACACGGATGGTGCCGGCTCGGACACATTGGTCTTGATTTCAAGGCTGATGCGGCCCGAGGACAGAACCACCGGCTTGAAGGCCAGATTGATGCCGTAGTTGTAGGGAACGATGGTGACGTTGCCGTCATTGTCGGTGGTCGAGTAGAGAACCTGGCCGCCGGAATTGAAGGTGGCGGCCTGGCCGGAAATAGCGGTCAAAGTAGGTTCGGCCAAGGTCTTGACGACCTTCGCCTGCTCAAGAGCGCTGAGATAGGTCGATATGTCGTACTTACCGATTGCGGTCTTGAACAGCGCTGCAAGTCCTCCGCCGAGTGTCGCAGTGGAGCCATTCGCTATAGGCGAGCCGAGCTGCGCTACGGTCATGCCCGAGGAATTCGATACGAGATTGTCGAAGCCGAGCTGCTTGAGGATTTCGCGGCGGACTTCGGCAATCGTCACCTTCAGCGTGACCTGATCTTCGCCCTGAATCTGCAGCAGATTGACGACCTGGGATTGCTGGCGGGCTTCGGCAAAGATCGCGACATCGCCCTGCTGCGCGGAGCTGGCGGCCGTCTCCGTTCGCGTGGTTGCCTCACCGCCCGTCAGAAACGCCTGTGCAAGGTCTGCGGCCTGCTTGGCATCCTGCGGGGTGCGAACCGTGCCGGTCAACACGATGTTGTCAGATACGATTTCGACATTGATGTTGGAATCGACAATGAAGCGCCTGAGATTCGCTTCGAGGCCCGAGACATCGCGCTCGATTTCGATATCGAGGCTCACGACCTCCTGGCCGTCGCTTCCGAAGATGAAGATGTTCGTTTGGCCGACCTTCTTGCCGAAGAGATAGATGCGGCGCGATGTGCGCGTCACCGCGTCGGCCATCGACGGATCGGAGACGAGAATGTCATGCGCGTCCTCTGGCAGATCGACGACGAGCGCCTTGTTGAGGCCGAGCTTGAGGCGGCGGTGGGCACCGGGGCCGGTCTGAGAGATACGAATGACGCCTTCCGATTCCGCATGGGCAATTCCCGCGCCGAGGAGTGGCGCGAAGGCGGGTGGCGTCAGCCCCGAAATAACCATCGTCAGCGTGATGGCGCCGGAGAGGAAATGTCTAGCGCGCCGCATTGTATTCACCATAGATTTCCCCTCACTCGGCCTTTGGCGCACTGGTGTCTGTCACGATCGAACCAGACTTGATGACCTGCACCAGGGCGCTTCCATTGTCTCCGCTCAGGAGATAATCGGCGGCACTCGTGTCCTGCTCCTGTGCATCGGCCACGGAACGCAGCGCGAGCGACAGCTTGTCTGCCATCTGCTGGGCAACTGCCAGGACCTTGGTTTGATCGGGCGTCAGTTCGAGGGTTGCCGTGGTGCCCACGACAGCCTTGGAACCATCGTCCTTTTCTTGAATCTGCTGATCGATGGCGAGAACGCGGACATTGCTCAGCACGGTCTCGGTCAGGAACTTGTCGCTTCCCTGCGCTTTGCGGACCATGATGACATCGACACGATCGTTCGGAAGGATGAAGCCGCCGGCGCCGGTCGCGACCGAGATTTCCGTGGCGACAGCGCGTTTGCCAGCGGGCAAAAGGGCCGAAAGGATGCGGCTGTTTGAATCGGCGAGTTTTTCCGGCCGGATCGGCTCGCCTTCGAAGATCGGTAGGCGTACCACCGCACCCTTCATGTCCTTGATCGCGTCGGGCTTGTCGGCTTCGGTGATAAAGCCCTGAACAACGCCGTCGCGCGGCCAGGGCATCCAATGCACGGCCTTGTCGTCAATGCGGGCGCCTACGGGCAGATTAGCACTCGAGACAAGCACATTGGCCGTGGGCTCTTTTTCGACGACCGACTTCACCTGCGTGACGACGCCACCCCGCCCGGCAAGCTTCATCGCCAGAAAACCGGCGAGGCCAGCGGCAACGACGGCCACTGAAAGTATCATCAAACGGGCGGGTTTCATTCTTCAGTCCTCGGCAAGCAGCACGCTCACCCCGAAGAATGCTCCGGAATTGGTGTAATTATGGTTAACGTAACACTTACATTTTAAGTTAATGCACGTTTAAGTCGCCGTTATTTCAGCGTTTCAAGCGCATGAATCAGCATCGGCGAATAGGGGAACGCCGTAAAGCCGCCGATGGCGATGGCGATGCCGTAAGGAATTTTCTTCGCCAGTAGGAGCGAGTTGGGCAGCGGCAGGCCGATAGCAAGGATTACATTGGTTTGCGAGCGGATCATCAGAATAGCAAATGTCAGCAAGCCGCCGATCACGCCGACGCAGCAAAGGAATAGTATCAGGCTTTGATTGAAGCCAAACCAGAGCGCAGCGGCCGAGAGAAGTTTGGCGTCCCCTCCACCCATCACATTCAAGGCAAAGAGCGCAAAGCAGCCGCAGAAGACAGCGAGTCCCGCGGCTAGATGCATGCCGATCACGGGAATTGCCATGCCGGTAAGCGGCGCGATGATGAGAAATGAAATGACGAGAATCAGGGATACGCGGTTCGGTATCGTCATCGTGACCAGATCCGACAACGCAGCGACAGCGAGGCAAAGTGGAAAAACCACGAAGATGGATGCTGCGATCATTTCAAATCCTGCTCCTCAAAAAGCAAGAAAGGCCTACCATCAAAGGTAAGCCTAGCCGGCCGAGGCGCATCTCTGCGCCTCTTCCACTAAGTATCGAAGACGATCTTATTGGAGATCTTGGACCGAACTGCCGTCTGTAGCAGTATTCATCGTCGTCGACAGGTTCTGGAACGTGGCGTTCAGGGTGTTGCCGAGAGCACTGGCACCCGCGATGAGCGCCACAGAAATGAGCGCTGCAATCAGGCCGTATTCAATTGCAGTCGCGCCGGATTCGTCCTTCAGAAAACGGCTAAAAAGCTTGGTCATGGTTACTCCACTCCAGTTGAGGTTCAGCACGTCCGCCAACTGTTACCGTTGATCGGATTGCCACAACCTAACGGGGCGCCGTTTCAATCGGCTTAAGGAAAAGGGTTAGCAGTTCGTAAATGCTAAAGTAAAAAAACGAATGGTAAGCATGGCATTACTCCTTTATATTCAATTTTACCGGATGCGAGAGAACTTATAAATCGCTGCGCCTCCAAGGTGCGCTGAAATGCTACATCAATTGTGCCACTTGAAAACATCGCGACCGAGAGGACGTCCTCATCCGATCCATTTTGGATAAAAGCGTAATGCTATCGATCACTTTGAATAATTCTTAAAGCTTCATTTACCATTTTTTTCCATCCTGTTTCAAAATTCTGCCGGATTCTAATCAAGAGAGCGATATGCCATCGGGCGGCAAGACTATTGCATTTTTTTCAGCCGCGATGTTCGGGCTTTGCGGGCTTCAGGCTCCATTGCGCGCCGAAGAAGACGTGCTGCGCGTGTACATGGATCATGCGCGTGTACTGAAGCTCGACCGGCCAGCCAGCAAAGTGATTATCGGCAACGCCAAGGTTGCCGACGCGACGGTTGCCGACGCGAAGACGATCGTGCTTACCGGCCGCAGTTTCGGGACAACCAATATCGTCCTGCTTGACGCCGACGGCAACGCGATACTCGACGAGACGGTTCTTGTCTCGATCGACGAAGGCAACACGGTGCGCGTCTACCGCCAGACCGATCGCTCCGTCCTCTCCTGCACGCCGAACTGCGAACAGCACACCCAGCAGAATAATACGGCAGATGCCGCTGCCGGCGGCTGATCCGCGCACGAGCTGGGCCCGTCATCATCCGTTAAATTGTAGCCCCAGCCTGAAACGGAAAATCAACAAACGCGCTCTACAATTGCTGCATGAACCCTTCTTCCGGATGGCGCGATGGCGGCTAATGATCACCAGGCAGACGGAGCCTGCACGCAGCCGGCCAAGCAGAGCCGATGGAAGTCATTTGCGCGCTCGCGCGACGGGTCGACAGCGATCGAATTCGCGCTGCTCGCAATTCCTTATTTCATGGTGATCTTCGCAATCCTGGAAACTTTTGTGGCGTTCGCCGCAGAGCAACTTGTATCCAATGCCGTCGATACCATGAGCCGAAAGATGCGGACCGGACAGATTACCAATGTCGCCGGACAGCCGACCTACATGGATCAGACGGCCTTCCGGCGGGAGTTTTGCGGCGAGGTCTCGATCCTCATCCAGTGTTCCGAAGACGAGATCACGACGCCGAACAAGCTCTGGCTCGATGTCCGCACGTTCAGCAAGTTTTCCGATATTCCGGATACGATTCCGATGAATGCGACTGGCCTCGATACATCGGCGCTGCAGTATTCACCGGGCGGCTCCGGCTCGATCAATATGGTGCGCGCCTATTATCACTGGCAGATCATCACCGACCTTATCAGGCCGTATATTACCCCATACAAGACGACGACCGGCGCAAGGCTGAATGACTACCTTATCGTCGCGACCGCAGCCTTCGAGAACGAGAAATATTGATGGCCGCGACCGGAATCCTGATGCGGCTGAAAGCGAAGCTCGTCCACCTCGGGCATGACCGCAGCGGCGTTGGCGCAATCGAATTCGCCATCCTCTTTCCCGTCCTGGTGATGCTCTATATCGGTGCCTTCGAGACCACGCTTGGGCTGAGTGTCAGCAAACGCGCCAGCCGCGCCGCCGGCTCGATTGCGGATCTCGTCACGCAACAGGAGAATGTCACCAAAAGCTCGCTGACGGACATAGCCTCGGTTGCCGACGGGATCTTCGTTCCTTTCGATACAACCGACATTCAGATCGAATTGACCGGCATCGATATCGACACCGGTGCCAACGCCAAGGTTCTTTGGTCCTGGGCAAACGACGCGGCGGCCGCGCCCTATGCTGCAAATTCCCCTGTTAGCGGAATCCCCGCCGAGCTGCAAAAAGCGGATAGCTTTCTCGTGCGGGCCGACCTCAGCATTCCCTACAAGCTGCTCGCGTTTGGACCGAGCTTCCTTCCCAGCAATATGCAGCAGATCACCATACGCCGAACCTATTATTACCGGCAGCGGCAAGGCAAGGACGTCACCTGCGGCGATTGCTGATCGCGGCATTCCCTTCCCCGAAATTTGCCAAGAATGCGATCGCGCTGTATGCCTCGCCGAGACTGCGGCTCTTCAGCCGCTCAGCGTGATGGTTGAAGATGGCGCGTGCATTTCTTTTTGTCCTTGATTCCTTCGGCGTCGGTGGGGGCCTGGATGCGGTTGCCTATGGCGACGACGGCTCAAATACGCTTGGCCATATTGCGGAGTTTTGTGCAGCCGGGGCCGCCGATAGGGCAGGCTTGCGCTCCGGTCCGCTTTCTCTTCCCAACATGTCGGCGCTCGGGCTGATGCAGATCGCGAAGACCGCGACCGGGCGCTTTCCGGATGGCATGCCGATTCCGGAGAAGGTTTACGGCATCCACGGCTGCGCCAATGAAGTCTCCCGCGGCAAGGACACGCCGTCGGGGCATTGGGAAATCGCCGGAACGCCGGTGACATTCGATTGGGGATATTTCCCCGCAGAGGGAGACGCCTTTCCCCCACAGTTTATCGAGGCGCTCTGCAGCGCGGCGGAGCTTCCGGGAATTCTCGGCAACTGCCATGCCTCGGGCACGGAAATCATCGCCCGTTTCGGCGAGGAGCACATCCGCACCGGCAAGCCGATCTGCTATACATCGGCGGACTCTGTCTTCCAGGTTGCAGCACACGAGACGCATTTCGGCCTGGACCGTCTGCTGAGTTTCTGCCGCATCGCCCGCGCGCTTCTCGACCATTACAATATCGGCCGGGTCATTGCCCGCCCCTTCGTCGGCGAAACCTCCTCGACCTTTGAGCGCACTGGCAATCGCCGGGATTTTTCCGTGCCGCCACCAGAGCCAACGCTGCTTGACCGGCTCGTCAAGGAGGGCCGCAAGGTTCACGCCGTCGGCAAGATCGGTGATATTTTCGCGCATCAAGGCGTCTCAAGAGTAATCAAGGCCAACGGCAACGACGCATTGATGGACGCTTCTCTTGCCGCGATGGAAGAGGCCCAAGACGGCGACCTCGTTTTCACGAACTTTGTTGACTTCGACATGGTCTATGGCCATCGCCGTGACGTTCCAGGTTATGCCGCCGCGCTCGAAGCCTTCGATGCGCGGCTGCCGGACGTCCACCGCAAGCTTACACCCGGCGATCTTGTCATCCTCACGGCCGACCATGGCTGCGACCCGACCTGGCGCGGCACGGATCATACGCGCGAGCGCGTGCCGATCATCGCTTATGGCCCGGGGTTGAAGTCACGCAATATCGGCATTCGCAGCACCTATGCCGACATCGGCGAGACAGTCGCTCGGCATCTCGGCATCGCCGCCGGACCGCATGGGAGAAGCTTTCTATGACATTGCATCTGAAGAAGGCCGAGCTGCACTGTCATCTCGAGGGTGCCGCGCCGCCGGCGCTGACGGAAGCGCAGGCCCGCAAGTACAATATCGACATCAGCGCCTATCTCCGCGGCGGTGCCTATGTCTGGCATGATTTTGCAAGCTTTCTCGAATGCTACGACAAAGTCTCCGAGGTCTATAAGACTGACGAGGACTACGCGCTGTTGACCGAAACCTATCTGCAGGAGCTTGCCGAGATCGGCACGATTTATAGCGAGCTCATCGTTTCGCCGGACCATGGAAAGCGCATCGGGCTCGGCGCGGACGCCTATATTGCCGGCGTGTGCGAAGGTATTCGCCGGGCGAAGGAGAAGAGCGGCATCGAAGCGCGGCTGATCGTGACCGGTGAACGGCATTTCGGGCCTGAGAGCGTGATCGGTGCGGCGGAATATGCCGTCAAAGCCGGCAATCCGCTGATCACCGGCTTCAACCTGGCTGGCGAGGAGCGCATGGGCCGTGTGGCCGACTATGCCCGTGCCTTTGATATCGCTCGCGACGCCGGGCTCGGTCTGACGATCCACGCCGGTGAGGTCTGCGGCGCCTTCAGCGTTTCCGACGCGCTGGACGTCGTGCGGCCGTCGCGCATCGGCCACGGCGTTCGCGCCATCGAAGATGCCGAGCTTGTGAGGCGGCTTGCCGATCTCGGGACTGTTCTCGAGGTCTGCCCGGGCTCCAATATTGCCCTGAACGTCTTCCCCGATTTCGCTGCGCATCCGCTCCGCAAGCTCAAGGAAACCGGCGTCCGGGTGACGATCAGTTCCGACGATCCGCCCTTTTTCCATACCTCGCTGAAGCGGGAATATGAGCTTGCTTCTGATGCCTTCGGCTTCAACGACAGCGAAATCAACGCGCTGACGCGGACTGCCATCGAGGCGGCTTTCGTCGACGAAGCAACCCGTATAGCGCTGCTCGCCCGGCTTTGAGCCGCCCGAGCCTGGGGATCGTGACGTGAAAATCGCCTCCACTCTTGCAGTTGAGGCGATTTCCATGAAAGAAACGTCTTATAAGAACAATTAAAGAGAGGCTCGGCCATGGAAGGCGTCACCGTCATCGACCACCCGCTTGTGCAGCACAAACTCACCATCATGCGGCGCAAGGAGACATCGACGGGCAGCTTCCGCCGGCTGCTCCGGGAAATCTCGACCCTGCTATGCTACGAGGTGACGCGTGATCTCGAGCTGACGATGGAAACCATCGAGACGCCGCTTCAGACCATGGAATCGCCGATCCTGGAAGGCAAGAAGCTGGTCTTCGCGTCGATCCTACGTGCCGGCAACGGGCTGCTCGAAGGCATGCTCGATCTCGTCCCTTCAGCTCGCGTCTCCCACATCGGCGTCTATCGCGACCACGAAACGCTGCAGCCCGTGGAATATTACTTCAAGGCACCGGACGACGTTGCACAACGCCTGATCATCGTCGTCGACCCGATGCTGGCGACGGGCAATTCCTCGATTGCCGCAATCGACAAGCTGAAGGAGCGCGGCGCGCACAATATCCGCTTCCTCTGCCTGCTGGCCGCCCCGGAAGGCATCAAGAATTTCCGCTCGGCACATCCCGATGTTCAGGTCTTCACCGCCGCGATCGACAGCCATCTCAACGAGAAAGGCTATATCATGCCGGGTCTCGGGGATGCAGGCGACCGCATGTACGGCACGAAATAGCTTCAGCTTTTCTTTACTAAATCCGACGACTTGCAGAGCCCGGACAGAGATCCGGGCCTTTTTGCTATGGCCGTTAGCAACTTGTCAGCGATTGAGGGCGTAGCAGCTTGAAGCGTGCACCCGGATGATGCCTGGTTTACGCGGGAAGGATTTCTGTTTCATGCTCATGCGTACAGTCATTTTCGCGAGCATAGCCGTCGCACTCGCCACGCAGGTGCCGTCCCTTCTTCACGGAATCGGCGAGCAGCCGATCGCCGATAACGCTTCCGACACCGATGCTTTGACCCAGACCGAAGCTCGCTCGCCCGTGCCTGCTTCCGGCAGCGGAAGGATGCTGCTTCGGGCCGATGCCCAGGGGCACTACAGGGGCGACTTCAAGATCAACGGCAAGCCGGTGCAGGGCTTGATCGATACCGGCGCGACCTATGTCGCCTTGAACGAAAGCCTCGCCCGCCGTCTTGGCTACGGCGCCGGCCAGCTCGATTTCCGCTATGCCGTCAATACGGCAAACGGCCAGACCAAGGCCGCACATGTCACGCTCGATCGCGTCGAAATCGGCGGCGTCCGTGTGCGAAGCGTGGAAGCTTTCGTGCTCAAGGACGAGGCGCTTTCGATGACGCTGGTCGGCATGAGCTTCCTGAAGAAACTGCAATCCTACTCGGTCGCGG
>NZ_JBNDHS010000099.1:0-19986 GCF_056755095.1 Rhizobium sp. SVR5-9E
TCTCAATATGATGCGCGAAAGGATCAAATTGAGGCATCGCAATCTCAGGCGCGCGTCTAGCCGCCAGCGTGCGCCATTCGGCGCCATTCCCCCGGCGTCATCCCCATTCTTTCCGCGGATGGTTCCCGCAAGAGCGGCCTCACCCGGATGGCACCGAGCCGGCGGAGCGGCTCGGTGCCTCAGGCATAGCACGCGGCCGCGCAGCGGCTTGCCCTGCCTACCGGCGGAAGATGCGATCTGACTACGGAGCCGGCCCGACGCGGTAACGTTCGGCAACCTGCCAGAACCAGTTTTCATCGAGATCCGTCCGGCGCTCCCCCGCCCAGCACCCCGGATGCCGCACGCTCGGACAAGGCGAAACAAATCTGCGTGTCGTCGTGACGACTATGATAGGCCATGCCGTCTGCGTTGACCGGGTGCGCGGCCGGTGCCTTCGACCCGTCAGGGGCGTTGAACCGGCCGAGGTCCGACCGATCGAAATAGATTGGCGCGTAGGCGGCCGTATAGAACCGATGCAGATCGGTGCCGGGCGGAATGATAAGCAACTCGGGTACGCGTGTGTGGAGATCTGCCGGCGGAAGCGGAGCGGTCACGCACCCTGCTCGCCATAGCGCCGGGCCGCCTCGATGACGAGGGGAATATCACCCGCCTTGAGAAGCTCGATCGGTTTGCGGCCGTCGAGCCTCACATGTCCGTGCGTCTCACGGTTGAAACCTATTCCGACCCGAGGGCCTTATCTCCCAATCGATCGTTGGAACCGCAGCTCATTTCGGCGAAGGGTCAACGTCGTTTCAAGCCTGTCGGCGGGCAGCACGGCAAAGTACCGCCCTGCAACCGCCGAGGTCGCAAGGCGCTAATGCCGCGTTCCTGTATCTTGGTGACATTTAAGCAAGAGATTTCATCAGGAGGCTTCGGATTGGATCTGTGGTGGAGATACTTTTCTGGAGGCACCCTCCCGCAGCGGCGGGAGGGTCTCGGCCAATGGCGTATCAGTTTGACGCGAGCGTCATGGAGGCGCCGCCGGCAGCGATATTGAGGCCGAGCTGGCCGGTGACGCTGAGGGCCTGGAGATGGATCGATCCCGTCGTACCGCCGATGAGGATGTTGGCGCCGACGCCGGCGCCAAGCGTCGCTTCGGCGGTGGCACCGTTATAGAGGCCGCTCAGCGAGCCGCGGTGATAGCCGGCCGTCGGCGCGAAGACGGCCCAGATCAGCCGGCTGCGCGTCGTGAAACCGAGATCGACGCCGAGCTTGCGAAGCTGGCCGGTATAGTGATCGATCGGCTCGCTGCCCATCGCCGAATGAAAGGCGCAATCGACTTCCTTGGCCGAACCCAGAACATAACCGGTGCCGCCGCCGATATCGCAGGTGAGATAGCCGATCTTGACGCCGTCGCGCACGTCCGGCTCGGGTGCCGGATAGGTCCGAACCAGATCGGCCGCACCCGCCATCGTCGCACCGGCAAGAGCCAGGGCGGCGCCGGCAACCATCATCGCAAAACTCTTCTTCATCATTTTCTCCTTTTAGAAACGCGACCCGTTGGGGCTGTGGGGTCCTTAGGGTGTCATTTTCCCGCGGGCCGTTGTCTGGAATCTCCACGCGGACGCGATGAGCCGTTGCCATCATCGCCGATGCTCTGCACCCTCGCGCTCAATGCGCGCTGTACTCCAAGCGAGACGTCAGCGCTGTCCGCCAGCACGACGACTTCCTCCAGCGGAAGACTCTCGACCGCGCCGGCGAAGGAGACGTCGAGTGTAACTGTGATCTGCATTCCGTACCTCCTGACCTCCGATCGTTCGACGGAACGAAGACCTGGGCCCATACACGAGGACAGGCGACTATGGCTCGAACATTGGGGTCTATGAGGGTCTAAAGGAAAATCACCTTTTGCCATCGAGTCGATAGCCGACCGTTATTAGAATGGTGTCAATAGGCGAGAGAGTGAGATGAGCGCGCGAAAATGACAGACAGTTGGTCTGCCTGGGGATGATCCTTCCGACGGCACTTCGGCAACGGGAGATCCATTTGCCATTGCAGGGGAGGGGGCTCGTATTTCGGCGTGGCGTCGGCTTAGATGCCGGGAATAGGACATGCCATCATATGACGTCCAAAGCACATGCTACTCCCGGCCGACCGGGGCAGACAGGGGTAACTCCAGATTTGACGACGCAAACGGGGTCTAGCATCGCAACTCAGATGTGAGCCGGGCGACCGCGTCTGTTCGGCACGCGGTCGCGCCGAGTTTCTTTGCGTCGTGCAAGAACACGAGCAGCGCTTTCCAGAAACTGGGCGAAAGCATTCCGAGATATCCCGTCGGCATTGAGCATCACGTGAATCATTGGATCGTCGAGAATCTCAGAGATTGTCAGGTCAGACATAAAAGCTCTCCTTAGGCTCATAATGATTAAGTGAGCTATAGGCATCTTATGTGGCCGCGTGAAATGCCGGAAGGTTATGGTGTGAATGCCTAAATCTTATCGCACCGGTAAAGTGATCATAAAAAGCTGTCGGGACCTTGGAGGTCGGGCCATGACATTGAGTTCCGGCTATTATTTTACAACTGCTTTAACTCAGACGGCGAGGCCGAGCGCACAAACCAAGGCGAGAGCAACGACAGCTTTGAACAACGAGCCGGGCCGGGGTTCATCCGCTACGAGACGGTGTCAGGCCAGAAGTGACCGTCTCGAAGGAGGTCAATTCGGATCTCTACGAAAAGGTGAAGGCCGATCGCGAAACCTGGACCGTGATCAACCAGAGCAAGCAGAACGGCTACCACCTGGCTGGCCCGAATGATATCGGCCGCTTGCTGCGGGTGAAACCCTGTCCGGGAAATTCTCGCGTCTGCTAATCTATCGTGTTGAAGGCTTCGACGCAGGCGGCACTCCAATTGGTCCGTTCGACCAGAGTATAGAGGGATGCCCGGGATCGCTCGCCATCGCCGCAACCGATAATGAAGCTTGCAGGCTGCTCCTTGGCAAAGACTATCATCGACGATGAAAAGGAATGGCAGAAAACTCGGGGCTCGCTGGCCCCTATCTGCTTTTGAAAGTCGGCCCAACCGCTGAGTATCAAATCGACGCCAGTCACATGCAGGAAATCGATGGACTCATCTTGGCGAATGGGGCTCAGACGCGGCGAACGCGGAACTCGATTCCTGGCAGGACGTCGCCGTACCACGAGTGATCTCTGCCTTGACCGCAGCGTTCGCGGAAATCTCGACCATGACCTTCCGGTTCCTCGAGTGCCTAACAGCCACCAGTGGCCATGACGGCAGGGCAATCCACGACATGCGCCCGCCAGCGGACGAGCGACTTCTCGTCCCGCCAATTCGAAAGCGAAAGGATCCAGCCATCGCGGGTCAGGCTCTTGTAGCAGATGTTGTCTACGAAGACCTCGACCTTCTCTCGCTCGGGGCGAAGCATCTGGCGTTGTCGAAGTAGTCATCCGAGTTCTCTTTATTGGGGAGGATCTCGAAAATCACTGAAAACATGGCGGTATCTCGCTTCTACAATGCAGCGACGTGGTCGATCTCGATGTCGATGTGCCCAGGCCAGGCGCGCTGCCTTCGCGGCGGAAGATCGTTGTCGTGGGCCGGACGAGCACGGTACCGTTCAAGCATCGGATTCCGCGCAGTGAATAGGAAACAACGTTGGAGTCGATAGCCGCGCGTTAGGATGGTAGTAGGCACGCGAACACCTCTTCGCGGTCGCCGATAGTTCTGGTCGGGTGAGTCCTCGCCGATGGAGGCGCCTCACTCCCACCGCAACGTGCCAAGCGTCTTTCAGCTATTGGCGCACCTCAACATTACCGCAGCGACGCGCTCGTTGGTTCGAAGCTGAGGCTGTTAGGCGTAACCGGCCGGCGCGTGGAATCAATCATCTGGCGCGGTCGTGAGCGTCCGGCGGCCAGACCCGTGCGGGCGCGCGGTCAGGAACGCCGCGCGCCGCGGTCCTCGGCCCTAGGGGAGCGTCAGGCCGAAAGCGGCCGGATCGGGCTGCTCGCCTTTCCGGGGCACCAAGAAGCGCTCCAGCCCACCCGGCACAAAGGTGACCAGCAGGGTCGCCTGGTCGCCGACCACCTCGATCGTATGCGGCACACCACGGGGAAGCGCCGCGTAGGCGCCCGGCCCCACCTCGACGCGGGCATCGCCGACCCGCGCGATTAGCTGCCCCTCAACCACGTAGACTAGCTCGTCCTCGCGGGAGTGGGTGTGCATCGGAGGCTCCTCCCCAGCTCGCACCGTCCACAGGACAGCGCCATATTCGCCTCCGGACTCGCTGCTCTCCACTTTCATCTCGATGATCGAGCCGCCGCTCGAGGTCACCATCTCTCCGCCGTGGGGCGGCGTTAGAATCGGCTTCTGGACTGGCATTTGTAGCCTCCTTGATTGTGAACCCTTGTTCGAGTGTCGCGTGGCGGCGAAAGGTTGCCGCTCACGCCCATCAGCATGGGATTCTGCGCGGCGAGTGGGAAATGACGTCCCGCCATGAAATCGATAGCCGCTGGTTATGATGGCCGTGGGACAATGCGCAACACTTCCACTGTGACCGGCCAGACAACGACGCACGTCGAAGACGTCGGTGGCGCCGATCTGGTGTTCGACGTCGTCAGCGGCGACATCCAGAAGCGGTCCGCGGGCCTTGTTCGAGCCGGAGGAACACTGGTGACCATCGCCGGGCCGACCGAGGCACGGCCTGGCGATCGACTTTGTTCTCGTGTCCGATCGTGCCCAACTGACTGAGATCGTGCAGCGGATGCGGGGCTCATAAATTGCTCCCCGGTTCACGCTTCTCGGGCTTGCAGTATGTTGCGCCAGCTTGTTTCGGTAGAGCAAGGACTGCCGACATCCGTCTCAGGCATCGGGCTGTGACGCCCGGCGATTGTTCAATTCTGACTTCTGTCAAAGAGCTCTTTGATCCGCAGCGAATGATGATGCTCTCGAAAATCAACGTGAGTTCTTTGCCGGACGCGTGACGCCGAGTAAAACACACGGCGAGCCTCGCGAAGAGCAGTGGCACTTTTCTTGTCGCGCTCACCCGGAAGATCGCTCGCATTGCCGATACCGCGCTGATTTGCGGTTTCGGGGACCAGCCCGGGCACGTGGCGCGGGAACAACTCAGATGGATAATCGGCGCGTTTGTTACGCGGGCTTGATCATATCCCGTGCATAGGCCAGGCCGATCCGCCGCCGTGAGCCTCTATGATCGCTCGCGCTCGTCATGGGTCTTATGCCGGGTCCAGTTGCGCCGGAGTTCCAGAAGGACCTGGATCCAGGACGTCGGCTTCGCCCCCGCCGCTTCCATTCGTCGCAGTGCCAGATCGTGACTGACCGGGTCGAGCCCGCCGCAAGCGTCGCCGACGATGTGTACCTCATACCCCGCCGCGTCAGCGGCGAGCACCGGAAAAGTCACGCACGCTTCCGTCAACAGCCCCGAAAAGATCAGCTTCCGCCGTCAGGTCGCCACGATCGCGCTGCCCGCCGCGTCATCCTCCCACATGTTCATGTTGCGGCGGTCGATCGCGACCATTTCGTCATGATTTCGTTAGCTCCAGACATCGGGGGTTTATCACCGCGGTTTCGCTTCCGCTCCCAACAGCACAGCCTTGAAGGTGATTTCGATGAGCTGTTCAGGAAAGGCCAATCTCGTCACCCCGATCAAGTTGCTGGCGCACTGCGGTCGTTCCGTGCCGTAGGCCTCCTTGCGCACTTTCCCCGCGGCGGCGAATGCGGCGTCGACATCGAGGACATAGAGCGTCTCCTCAACGACGTTGTCCAGCGTTGCCCCGAAGCGCGCCAAAAGCCTGCCTGCATTGGCGTAGGTCGCGCGCATCTGCTGTTCCAGCATCGAGAACTCGGCCGGCTTGCCGGATTCATCGAGAGAAGCAGGCGCGATCAGGCTGAAAGTTTCGGTACGTCGATGCTTTGGAGAATAAGCTTGCAACTCCGGCCAAGGAAATCACCTCTCGCCATGGAGTCGATAGACGATCGTTATCGCCGCTCACCGCGCGGCTTGATGCTGTCGCAGCCGGCACGACTCCGTGCAGGTCCAGGCCTACGCTGCTCGTGCGCGTGTGCTGTGGGGCGAGATTGACGGCTTCGTCAACAATGCTGGCATCAAGACCGGTGTCCGTCCGATCATCGAGTTTCCCGAAGAGGACTTTGACCGGTTGATGGCGATCAACGTCCGAGGCGTCTTCCTTGGGATGAAATATGTTCTTCCGATCATCCGGAACGGCGGTTCGGTCGTAAATATGTCCAGTTCACTCAGCGTCGTAGCGGTGCGGGCATCGTTGCCTATGTCGGCTACAAGCACGCCATCATCGGCATGATGAGACCGCTGCTCTCGAGGTCGGCGGACGTGGTATCCGGCTCAACGCTGCCGCCCCTGGGCCTACTGCTGGCACTATGACTTTTAAGCTTGCCGAGCAGGCCTTCACGGGCGACGACAAGACGTTCGCGAAGACTGTTCCCCTCGGCCGCCATGGAACGTCTGACGATGTAGCTGGTCTCGTGGCTTTCTTGCTCTCGGATGACTCCCGCTATGCGACCGGCACGGTGCATGCCATCGACGGTGGCTTTACGACTGCGTAAATTCATCCATTGCCCATAGCCCCTGGCATGAAGTGTCAAACGGGCTTTCCAACCGGCAAGGTCGCTCGCTGCGCGGCGTGATACCGTCGCGGCCTGCGCGACTTGCCTTTTTCATGAATGGCACTGAAGACCGTCGCGGGGTTATTCCCCGCCGCTATGGAAACTATATGCACTCACTATTAGAAAATTTCGTCGCGCGCTGCGATCAATCCCAACGCCGATCTGCTTGCCTTCATCCGAAGCTGATCGCGCCTGGCGCATGGAGGGCGACTGGAGCGGCAGCGGGTCGAGGAAGCGCGAGATCCCCTGGCGACTTCTTCGGCCGAGCGTTCTCACGCTCCAGACCCTTCGTCCGCCGGCCTGATCAACCTTTAAGCCTCCATAATCCTTGCGCGACCGAGAAAGCCCACAAATATCGGTTCAGGATTGGATAGCCGCAGCTATAGATCCAGTCTGATTGTTGCGCGGGCAGGTGACAGGACTGACAGTCCGTTACCGATAGGCGGTTCGATAGTCGAAAGGCACGCGCAGATTTCCTTTATCGTCGACAACGGTCGCGGCCGAACCCTCGTACTGTGAGCGCTTGTCCATTTGCGCGTAAGCGGAGACCGCGCCGATCACGGCCAATCCAGTCAAGGCGACGCGCAATGTATTGACGATTCTCATGCCGTTGCTCCTCATTTCAGCGAACCGGTAGTGTTCGTTGACCATTTCAGTCGTCCAGCAGCGGATAGAATTGGGTCCAGACGTCGTCTTTCTTGGCGCTCGCCATGTGGCAGAAGGCGCACTCGGATTTGGGCTGCAGTTTGGCTGTCGCTGCCTTCGGCTCATGGTGGTTGAAGTTGTAGTAACCCCAGCCTCCGGTTTCAGCATAGCGCTTGCTATCCTTGACCGTCACGTCGGCGCCGTTCAGCTTTCCGGGGAAGAAGCCTCGCCCAGAAGGCTCAGTGCGCGATCCGTCCGGGTTTTCCGCCGGGAGCGTCAGTTGCAGTTCCTTGAAGAACATCGTTCCCTCCGGAAACTCACCTGTCTTCTTGTAGATCGCGTATGCGCCTGGTTCGATGTAGACGTTGTGAAACTCAGGAGAATTAGCCTTCCCGTCGTTGAGCGCGTTGGGCGTGAGCGGTGAACCGACGAACACCCACTCATTGAAATTCTTCGGCAGGATCAGATCGCCGGATTCGATGTATTCGGGGAGCTGGCGCTTGATCGTCGAGGCACCGCCGTCATTGGACGCGGATTGTGCGAATGCGGCTGTTACAGCAACCGCGCCGAAAACCGCTCCGGCCATCAATAGGGTAGTACGCATGCCTTTTTCCCCCAGTGACTGATATCCGTCCCAGGTCACCCTCGGCCTTGCTCGATGAGGTCTGCGACAGTGGTACCCATTGATCGCAGCCGGGGACGAAATTTTCCAATAGCCGGTTCGTATCGTTTCTATAGCAGCGGGGAATATTGCCCCAACGGTCGTCTCTGCAATTCGTAAAGGTAGGCAAGAAATGCGGGCCGCGATGGCATTACGCCCGCAACGAGGGGTAATAACGATCGACTATCGACTATGGCGAGAGGTGATTTCCTAACCATTTCTTGCGCTCATCGAGCGTTATGCGCGGTCGTTAATCCTGTGGGGGGCGCAGCAGCGTATGGTGCGTCGCAGGAGACCGCGGGGCCGAAGCAAATCTACGGCCGAGCTAGGGAGGAGCTGAGATCACACATATGGAAACACAAATGCGCGGCACCGGCGTACATCCCGACGGTAATTGAACCTATCCTTGCGGCGAATTGGACAGCTTCGGATCAGGTCTCCATGCTCCTAGGCAAGAAGCGGTGCCGCTGGCTAGCAATCCGACGGCACCCGGCACAACGTCGCGAACCACGAATGGAGGATTCATGGAGACGGGGATTATGGGCCTGCCTGCGCCACCGCTAGAGTGTGTTCGGTGGATCGATGAAAATGGCGACGAGCGTAGCCCTTTGACCTTGATCGAGCTGGGGCAGGGTTTCAGGATATTGTACTTCTTTCAGCATTGGTGTGCGGTCTGTCATAGACATGGCTTCCCCACATTCGTGACACTTGCTGAGGAACTTTGCGACAAGGGAGTTGGCTTGGCTGCCATCCAGACTGTGTTCGAGGGTTCGGAAGTCAACACCCTCGATCGTCTGCGGGAAAATCAACTGCGATATGGACTACGTGTTCCCTTCGGGCACGCTGTCGCTGACTCGGCCTCCATAGAGGCCGTGCCCGCAATCATAAAAACATATCGCTCCGGCGGAGTTCCCTGGTTCGTCGTGATCGCGCCCGATGGCCGCGTCGTGTACGACGGGTTTCTGCTCGCGGCGGATGGCCTCATCCAGGCGCTCCGTCCGCTCGCCAGCTGACTGAAAGCGTGCAGACTTCCGGCAGATGAAACGACACGTCGCAAGTGAGAACCGCCCTGGCTGACAAGATCGAAATGGTGCCAGGGCAATTACCGGTGCACTTTGACGTTAGCTTGCTTGAAACGGTCAAACAACGTTCAGCGCCGCCGCGCCAGGAAGCGAATGGCCCCGAGCCGATCTGATGTGGTGCCTTTCGAACCGAAACAGCCGAAAATCCAATATCCGCACGGCATCGGGCCCATTCCTCACGGTGGCTAAGTCGCTAGCTTTTTAGCTTCTTGGCAAAACCGGTAAGAGGCACATCCGTCTGCATCTGCATGACTGCGGCGTTTGTAATCACAACATGCGCCAAACGTCCACGCGTGAACGCCGCAAGAAAACGTTGATACGTCTTCGTGTGACCCGCGATGATGATAGTGCACTGTGCGCCATCGTCAGCGAATTTGCATTCTTGAGTGGTCAGAAGGCGGGAAAGCAACGGGCTGGTACTTTTATCAATAGATATAGACAGTTTTGCACCCGGGTTTCCAACCCGGCGGGTGCTGATCCGAAGCGCGGATTTTCCTGGATTATCTGCGTTTTCGAACGAAAACAAAACGTGCCGATCGCGCGCGCTGCCGGCCATCACCTCGACCAGCTGTTTTGCCTCGGTAGCATGAGGCAACGTGCTCGACAGAGTTACGGCAAGCGCGATGGGGAGAAGGAGTTTTAGCATTGTTGGGCTTCCTTTGGGCTTAAGCCGCCAAGGCGATTGCCTTGGCGGCATGTCGATGACCTCAGTTCACCCGATAGACGACCGGGCAGTTGACAACAAAGCCAACTGGCTTCGGTTTGCCTCCGGCGATGCTTTCAATGATCCCTCTTTCACCGGCATCTTCGATTGCAATCGCATCCGTCATCTTGGTGCGATAACCCTTTTCGATGGCATCGGCCGTCCACTTTACGGGGAAGACCCGCCACATCGGACTGTAGTCGAGATTGATAGTCGGGATTCCGCCGAGAACGTTCAGAGGACCATGACTTCCCTTGTCGGAGAGGGCGCTGTCGAGGCCCTGGCGGAAGGGATTGTCAATTCCGGTCGGCCCGTTGACGAACGCATAAAGACGCTCGGCAGCCTCGCCTTGAGACGCATCCTCCAAGGCAAATGGAAGATCCTTCAGCGCGGGCGTATAAGTTGCCCCCTCCAAGGCTGCCAGGCCCTCATCGTTAGCTTCGGTTGAAAGATAGAAGATCGGCTTGCCGAACGTATAGCCAAGCGTCAGCTTGAGAGTCACCGTTCCGTCGCGTGGGCAAATTTTGACGACCTTGTCTTCCACCTTGCCGTAATTGACATTGCCATCACACATTTTGTCGAGCTCGTCGGCCGAGACGTCGAAGGCGACCATCGGCATGTTGAAGACGACGCCCGGTGCGTTATCAAGGGCAACGAGAGGTGAATAGTCGGCATCGCCCACAGAGCCAGGCTTTGCAGATTTCGGTGGGAAGAAATCTGGCGCATCTCCGGGCATCACGACGTGTTCCGGAGAGAAATTGACCTTGCCAGCTTGAAAGACGATCGATCCGTCCTTTTCAACATGCCCCCTCCGCGTCGCTTTGCCGGTCATGCCGTAGGCAAGCTTTGGGGAAAACGGAACTCCGTGCAACTTCGCAAGATTTTCATCTGTGACGTCGGTAAGAATTGACCAGACTGTTTCACCGGATGCGAGCTTGCCCTTGCGAAGGGGCAGCGTTGCTGTACCCGTTTCAAGATCGACCACGGCCGACTTCATCAGCAGAACGGGGCCGAGAAACGCGGAGTCGACTTCCGATGGCGATGGCTGTGCTGTGATCGCGTATTGATCGGGATAGATCGACTTGGGAGCAGGGCGAATTTCGGAGAGGGGAGATCCCTCCGACCCGCGATTGATAACTTCGGCCGACACGACGCTTGGGAGGATGCAAAGGCCGGCGAGAAAGAGTACGGAGGCAGGAATGGCGCTAATATGCAAATGATCTTTCATGGTATTTCTCCGTTAGAGAGATCGTCGCTATGGCAGGGGGTTGCCAGTAACGACGAGACACTGCCTCGGAAGAAGATTTATTGAAAATGCCGTCTAACCATAGTTTCGATAGCTGCGGGCTATGAAAGCAGCGGGAGCTTATTAGTCGCGGAGGACTGAAGTATCTGACGGTGTGCTCAAGACTCGGCGGAATCTTACGAGGGCTACTCCGACGAACACAGATCGAGCATTCTTAGGCCGGGCTGGACGCAACTCAAGCACGATGCTCGGCCGTTTCCTTGAGCTGATCCTTGGTCCATGTCGTAACTGCGTGGACATCTCCGTCCTCGTCACGCATGAAATCGGGATCCGTCAGGGGGACCGCGCCTGGCGTCGTTCCAATCCCGAGAAACCGTCAGATGTTTGCGGTGAAGATGGAACAAGTTGACGATCCAGCCATGCCTTGAAACGAAGCGCTGGCATTGCCGTGCCCACCTGAGCTGCCTGAAGCCTCGTTCTCGTCGTCGTACGGCCAGATGCGAGTTTTCGGCTCGATTGTTCAGTCCTTGTGTGAACGATGCTCAACGCTTGGTATCAACTCAGCCGCTTGCATCGGTCAGGTGCGACATCGGTCGAAGAGTGCTTGGTCATGCCCGCAAATACCGCCGTAGCGAAAACGTACGCAGTCACTCGATCCAGATCACTCTGTCGTCCCAGCCCGCTGGCAGCGGCATCGGACGCTCGATTTCGACGCGCTCGAGCGCAAGGTCTGCAACGCCGTGAGCAAAGAGCCCCGGCATACCTCCGGGATAGTCGACAAGACCGATGATCTTCCCGTCCGCTCCACGCAGCCACGCATTGCCACGACCCTCCATCGCCATGGGTGGAGACAGATCGGCTTTCGTGGGGCGAAGATCATATTGCTTGGCTGTTCCCAGAGCTCCTTCATGCATAGTTAGTTGCACATTGCAGAGGACTATTCCCGTGATCCCACCACTTCGCTCTGCGAAGAGATTTAAAGGACCGTGGCAACGGCCGGAAATGTTCTCAACGCTGACATTCCTGACGACACCGGCAGGCAGCTCCGGACGCCGGTCGAGTTGAGTGATCGTCAACGGTTCACCCGAACCCCAGAATCCGTCCGGCGTCTCGTGGCAGTCCAACTCTATGTCTGAGAAGACAACGTTCTCAATGATCCCGCCGTCGCGCGAGAAGATGCCGAGGCCCCGGTTCGAATCCCGGACCTTGGAACGCATGAAGCGAACATCGCGGATGTCGCCAAAACTCTCCGTGCCGACCTTCAATGCGCAACTATTGCTCTCGATGGTGCAATTCGAGACTTCTATCCTCTCGCAGCGTCCGATGCCCTTTTCGCTCCGGCTCGTCTTCAAGCAAATACCATCGTCAGCTGTGCTGATGGCGACATGGCTGACCGCGACGTCGGTGCAACTATCGATAACAATCCCGTCCGTATTCGGGAGCTGGCGATTGTTGAGCACCTTCGTGTCCTTGATGATCACGTCATGGCAGCGGACCAGGTGGATCGTCCACATGGGAGAATCCTCGATGGCAAAGCCTTCCAACCTGACATTGCGGCAATCCTCGAGCACAAGGACTCTCGGGCGCCTCTCGCTTGGCGTATAGGTGCCCACCATCTCATCAAAACCGGTGCTGAAGGCGCATCCCGCGGCAGCGATCTTTCCTTTGCCGACGACCGCGACGTCGTGCGCGTCTTGTGCGACGATATAGGCCCGGTCTGATCCCTCGGCGATCACACTGACCGAATTTGCGGCGTAGAGCCCGTAGTCGGGAACGAACTCGAGTGTGGCGCCCTCTGCGATTGATAGGGTTATGCCGCTCCCAAGCCGGATGGGCCCGGATACGTGTCGTCCCGCCCGCAGCAGAAGAGTTCCACCACCTCCGCCAACCAGCTTGTCGATCAATTGCTGCAGATCAGCGCCATTTGCTTCGACGGAAATGTCCATTTGTGTCCCCCCTTCGCTTTCCCGAGAGTTACGCCGCTCACCTTTATTCGTCAACAGGACGAACTAATTGGATTTGCTCTGTCGGGTTTATATTGACACCCTCGAAAACTCGTATTTAATTCGTCATGGTTACGAACAATTGGTCGGCTTGAGGAGCATAGGGCCGACGTCAGCATGGTTCGAAAATGAGGAGCAAAAAGGGGAACCCTATGAAACCGCTCAAGACAATTATGATGGCTGCGACCGCCATGGCGATGACGATCTCGATTGCTGCGGCATCTGAGCTCAAGATCGTCTGGTACGTCGACAATGATCAGGAAGAGACGAACACTCGCGCCCTTCTCGACCAGTACACCAAACTGCACCCCGACACGACCTTTGACCTTGAGATCACGCCCTATGACGGAATGGTTCAGAAATTCCAGCAATATGCGGCGTCCGGGATCATGCCGGACCTGTCTCTGACGTCTTCGATGGAGCCAGTCATTCGTCCTTTCCTCGTCGATCTCGGCACGGAGATCGGACCTGACTGGATTAACGACTTCGTCAAGGGTTGGGGCGACGGCGCCAAGCTTGGCGACAAGGTCATTGCTGCTCCCCTTCGTGTGACCTCAACAGGCATCTTTCTGAACGCCGACGCCTTCAAGAAGGCCGGGGTTACCATCCCGGATCAGACGACCGGCTGGACCTGGGAAGAATTCATCCCGAAGATCAAGGAAGTCGCCGAGAAGTCGGGTACCCGCTATCCGCTGGTCTGGGATGTGTCGGCGAGCCGCTGGATCGTCCACGAATATCAGTACGGCAACCACATCTACACCGAGAAGGAGCCGGTGAAGGTGGTCATGGACGAGGCGGCCTGGACGAGCACGCTCGACAAGTTCGTAGACATTACCAAGGCTGCGATGCCGCCCGGGCTATGGTCCGGTGCGAGTTCGGACAACCCCAAGGAAATCTTCACCGCAGGTCAGGCTGTCGCCTATATGTCGGGCAGCTGGCAGATCGGCGGACTGGCGGACAATGCGCAGTTCGCATGGCAGGCCGGCCCCACGCCGCGCGGCACCGTTGCGTCTTCTATCTACGGCGGCGACTATATTGTGGCCTTCAACACGAGTCAGCACCTTCCGGAAGCCGTCGACTTCATCAAGTGGATTACCTCGCCGGAGATCCAGGCCCAATATGCCAAGACCTTCGGTACGATCCCGGCCAATCTGAAAGCGCCAGCCGTCAAGTACGACAATCCGGCGGCGACCGAAGCGATCAAGGCCATGCAGAACGAGTTGAATGTCAGTCCCGTCTATGCGGCGACCGACCAGGCTTGGCCGCAGATGCAAGCTGTTTGGGGTACGGTCAAGACCGCAGTTACTCAGGCGGTGGCTGGCCAGATATCCTCGGCAGAAGCCATCTCCCAGATCAAGAAGGCGGCTGACGCCTCGCTTGAGGCTGGCAAGTGACGGCGCTCATGGTGGAAGAGGGGCGTTCGGCACTGGGTCCTCACCCGGTGCCGAAAGGCCGCCGAAGCAGCCTTACAAGCCTTGGCTGGCCCTATCTGCTGATGCTCCCCACGATGGCGCTACTCGTCACCTTTACGCTTTATCCGTTGGTCCAAGGCTTGCTCATGGCCTTCTTCAAGCGGGGCGTTGTTGTCGTTCCGCAGGTGCCGAGTACCCTGCCGCAATATGTGGGGCTGGAAAATTTCATAGGGCTCCTGGGCAATGCCGACTTCCAGACTTCCCTGCTCAAGACCGTTGTGTTCGTCGTCATCGCCGTTCCGCTGAACATCGTCGTCTCGCTGGCGCTGGCCCTTCTTCTGTCGCCCCAGACGAAGCTGTTTGCCGTGGTTCGCACGATCGTCTTCTTCCCCTCGATGATCAGCCTGCTGATCATCGGTGTTTCCTGGCGCTGGCTCTTCGGTCTTAACAACGGCCTGGTCAACTACCTGCTTTCGCTTGCAGGAATTGCGCCGGTACCCTGGCTGGAGCAGGACACGATGGCACAGATCGCCATGGTCATCGCATGGGTATGGGCGCAAGCCGGTTTCAACATGATGATCTTCATTGCCGGGCTCACCGCAATCTCCACCGATTATTACGAGGCCGCATCGATTGATGGCACCAGCAAATGGCGGCAGTTCACCCACATCACGCTGCCGCTGCTGAGACCGACGATGGCCGTTGTTCTCGTGCTGTCGTCGATAGAAGCGTTCAAGGTCTACGAACTCGTCGTATCGCTGACCGGAGGGGGTCCAGGCAAGGCGACGGTCTACCTGATCCAGACGATCTACGATACCGCGTTCCAGAAGCCGATGCAGGCCGGCGTAGCCGCCGCGCAGTCGATGGTCCTTTTCGTCATTCTGCTGTTGCTGACGATCTTCCAGCTTCGTGTATCGCGGGGTGAAAGATGACGCGAATTTACTCCCCCTGGCGACTGGCCCTTGTCGCACTGACACTGTTCGTCTTCCTCATGCCGCCGGTATGGCTCTTCCTCTCGTCGTTGAAGTCGCAGCAGGAGATCTTCCAGTGGCCGCCAACGATTCTCCCCGCGCAGCCCACCCTGCAGAACTTCATCGATACTGTCTCGCGCGCGAAGTTCCTTATTTTCTTCCGCAATTCAGCCGTGGTGTCCGTGCTCTCGGCGCTTCTTTCCGTGACGATCAGCGTGATGGCGGGCTATGCGCTGGCGAAATTCAGGTTCAAGGGTGACACGCTTTTCTTCCTGCTCATCATGTCGTCGCTGATGGTGCCGCTGCAGATCATCATGATCCCCGTCTTTCTGGTATTGCGGGATCTCAATCTTCTCGACACGCTCGCGGGGATCATCATCGCGCCGGCTGCGACACCGACCGGTGTCTTCCTGATGCGGCAGTACATCACCAACATTCCTGACAGCCTGCTAGAAGCGGCACGTCTCGACGGAACGCCGGAGTGGCGCATCCTGTGGCGGATCATCGTACCGCTCGCGATTCCGGCGATCGGCACCCTGCTTGCCTTTAATCTCGTTTGGCGCTGGAACGATTATCTCTGGCCGTTCCTGATCATCAACGATCAGGACAAATGGACTGTCCAGGTTGCCCTGGCGAATACCGTTGGGCGTTTCGGCATCAACTGGCCGCGGCTGCTGTCCATGTCGGTGCTTTCGGTGCTGCCTGTGCTGGTGATGTTCACCGCGCTGCAGCGCATGCTCATGAGCGGCCTGATGGCGGGCGCGACCAAGGAATAGGGCAGGGTGCCCCACATGGACCGAAAAGCCGCCTTCCGACGGCCTTTTCGTTGACAGTAGTTCTGCAGGTGGCAGGAAAGGGCCGCTTCTTTGCGGCCAATCGGGGAAAACTCAGCGGATCGCCGCCGCCAGCTTATCCTTGAAGGCAAGGGCTGCCGCTGCCGGCATGCTGCTCCATCCCTGGAGCAGGGAACCACGTCCCCAAGGTGGCGAGAAATATTCGACCGCCCCCATCCAACCTTCTTCGAGGCAGGTCTTCCACCAGCGCAGGAGCGAATAGTCCGCGCCATCGAGCCCGTAGGCAAGGCGCTGCTCCGCATAAAGACCGGAAAGATACGGCCAATCGGAGCCATTATGGTAGCGGTAGGCAAAGTAGGATTTTTCGCGCGTGTCCTTGGGCCGCTTGAATGGCGGGAAGGCGCAGAGCACGCCCCAGTCGCCATAGGGCTGCTCGGCGTTGTTGCGGCTTTCCAGAACCTTCTCCATTCTGGCAAGGACGGCCTTTGCCCTTTCCGCCGGCACCGCCTTGAAGCGAAGCAGGGTCAGGCTGTCCAGCGTCACGTGGTCCTCGACGAAATCGGTCTTTGTTCCGTAGTCGGCGTAGGTACCGCCCGGTTGCAGCAGCGCCTCGTCGAGCGATGCGCGCGCTTTGTGCGCTACTGCCGCCGCCTTTGATGCAACGGTTTGGTCGAGTGCCGCACCAAACTTCGCTATGATATCGAGCGCGCCGATCCACAGGCCGAGATCATAGGCAACATAGCCATGGCGGTAGACGTTGTCGGCCCAGTCGCGGTCGTGGCGCGGCTTTACCGGCAATCCGTTTCCGGCCTCGTCGAACCCGCGATAGCGCTCGAAGATCATCACGACCTTGTCCCAGTAAAGGGAGAGCGGAGAACTGTCGCCGGTTGCCCGGATGTAGTCGCCGATCGTCAGGATGAAGAAGAGCGGGCTGTCGAAGTGATCGCTCCACCAGTCGCCGGGGCGCAGGTGCTCCTGCTTGATCCGGGGGTGCGAACTGCGCACCTTTTCCCATTCCTCGGCCTGAGCCGGACCTGTGAGGATGACGCCGCTCGGCGCCTCTCCGTTCGGCTGGATGCCGCGTGCGAGGAGATCGATCTGCGAGCGTACGGCGCCCGGCTCCCGATCAAGCAGCGCCTGCAGCGTCCAATAGCCGTCGCGGTAGTAGGTCCGCGCCGGCGCGCTGTAGGCCTGGCCGGCAGCAAGGCCGGCGAAGGCGCCATGCTCATCCTGCCGGATACTGGAGAGGGCGGCATGAAGGCTCTGCGAGATCATGCTGCGCATCAGCGGAGCCGCCTCCGGCATCGCATCGCAGCGAGCCACATAGGCATTTGCCTCCGCGATCAGCTCCGCCTGGTCAAGGTCGAGCGCCATCTGCGCTCCCTCGATCGTCGCGCCGGCGGTCACGAATATCCCGTCAGGTCGTTGTTCGGCGATCACCACTCCCCATGCTGTGCGGGCAATCCGGCGACTGCCCTGCCGTTCGACCGGTTCGGGCTTGGTTGTGCTACCCCACCAGGCGCAGCGGCGAGCGGGGATAAGGGTACGCAATCTCGCGCCCTTCAAAAACAGCGCAGGAGACGATTGCCCGACATAGAGACCACCGCTGTGCGCCTCCACCCGGTTCGGCGCATAGGTGAACGGAGCACTCCAGCCGGTGAAGGTCAGGTTTGCCAGCTTGCCTGAGCCCCAAAGCGAGAGCTCGATCTTGCCTTCCGGCCGGCAATCGCCCTGCAGGCGTGGCGCCATGAAGGGCATGAGGACCGGCTCCGCGGAACGAAGCTGCCCATCTTCGAGTGGTGTCAGAACCTGTGGTTTCGGCTGTGGAGCGGTCATTGGGCGATCTCCTGCTCTCCGATAGCTTCGAAAGTTGAAAGCTCACTGAGCCCGAGCATCAGGGCTCCAACCATACCGGCTTCACGACCGATGCCGGTAGCCTCGATCCGAGCCGAAAAAGGCAGCAATGCTGACATGTGGCGTGTCACGGCCTCGACGAATTCCTTCCGCGAGCCGATGCCGCCCCCGAGCACGATGAGAGCCGGGTCGAAAATCGTCTGAACGGAGGCTATGCCGACCGAGGCGGATCTTGCGAGCGTTTCGATCACGCCAGAGGCTTCCGCATCCCCTTTGGCGGCATGGGCGAAGATCTCGCTAACCGGCCAGCTGCCATCGCCGTAGAGGCTGCGTACCGCAGGCGAGTCGACCTGGTCCTCAAACAAACCGGCACGAGCCCTCGGAGCGGTCTGATGTGGGTCGGCTCCAAGGGGCAGCAAGCCGAGTTCTCCCGCCCGGCCATGATGGCCGCGGAAGAGACGGCCGCCGATAACGAGCCCCATCCCGACGCCAGTCCCGAACGCAATGAATGCCAGGGAACCGAGGTTGCGGCCCTTGCCAAGGGTAGCCTCCGCAAATGCTGCGAGGTTCACGTCGTTTTCGACGACAACGGGGCAGGGCAGGCTCCGAGCGAGAAGCGCCGCAAGCGGCTGATCGGCGGGAACAGCCAGATGCGGAGAGAGGGAAGCCAGCCCCGTCGACGGCGAGACGGCGCTCGGTATGCCGACAACGGCCTTATGCAGCGGACCGCGGTCATGATGTCGCTCAAGCAGTGACAGGACCATGCGCGGAATCTGCTTGAGGACGGGCGCGTCGGCGCCGTGTTCCGTGGGTTCCTCCACCGTTGCCAGAACCCGGCCCTGAAGGTCGGCTAGACCCGCAAGGACCTTTGTGCCGCCGAGGTCGACGCCAGCCACGATCCCTCGAGCGGCACTCATCGGGTCTGCCCGGTAGCTGCGATTTGATCGTCGCAAGTCTGACGCAATGGTTGAAATATTTGACAAATGCAGTCTCTTGCGATATTTGTTCGGCAGGTTGACGAATTTATTATTGCCGCCTCCGCAAGCTGTCAACAACCAGTTTGAAATTGGCGGGCTTTCATGAAAAAGCAAAAACACCAGTGCAACGAAAAGACAGATTCTGCGGGACAGTTCGAATATGGCCTTAACCGAAAATGCGCCTCCTGTATTGCGGCAGATATCCGTTCGCGCCGTCATGGATGTCCTGCTTCACGCCGGGCCCACCTCGCGTGCCGAGCTTTCCAAGTTGACCGGCCTGTCCAAGCAGACAATGTCCGAAGTCATCCGGACGCTTGAGGAAGGCGGCTGGGTTCGGGAAAAAGGCGTTACCAGCGGCCGCATTGGTCGCACAGCGATCACCTACGAGGTCAACGGCGATGCCGGCTATGCGGTCGGTATCGATATGGGTGCGTCGACATCACGCATCGTGGTCGGCAATATTGTCGGAAGCATCGTTGCCGAAGTCGACTTTCCGTCCGACCACCGCGGCGGATATCACCTGATCGATCAGGCAGAGGCGATGCTTTCGAAGATGCTTGCGGACATGGGCATAGCCCGGGAGCGTGTCCTTGTGACGGCGATAGCAACGCCAGGTGTCGTGGATCCGGCGACCGGTGCGCTTTCCATGGCGCCGAACCTCGATATCGGCGGGATCGATATCGGCAGCACACTCAGCGAAAGGCTTGGTTGCCCTGTCGTCCTGGAAAACGATGTTAATGCAGCTGTGATCGGCGAGTCGTGGCAAGGGTGTGCGATTGCTGTGGACAGCGTGGCCTTCATATCACTGGGGACCGGTATTGGCCTTGGCGTGCTGCAGGATGGCAAGCTGATGCGGGGGGCAAACGGGGCCGCCGGCGAAATTTCTTACATGCCGTTCGGCGCGGATCCCTATGCTGAGGACAGCCTCGAACGCGGGGCCCTGGAATGTGCAATCGGGGCCCAAGGGATCAGCGCACTCTATGCCC
>NZ_JBNDHS010000100.1:0-19854 GCF_056755095.1 Rhizobium sp. SVR5-9E
CGATCGGTCCGGCTACTGGACCGGGACGCGCTAGTAGCACTCACGAACTAAGGGCCGAAGCGCAATGAGATCCGGAGGCCACACGGCTTCTGCCGACGAATGGCAAGAGGCGCTTTTTGACATTCATCTCAATAGCACATAGGGGGTTTGGATCGATGACATACGCATCCCGCCGACGGTCAAACGGCTTGCTCAAACTGGTGGTCGCACTGGTAGCCGGCGCATCACTTCCACTTCCTAACACTGATGCTCGCGCCCAAGACGACCTTCTTGCTCAGTTTCCGCTCGTCATCCATTGCAAGTACAAAGACACGCAGCATGTCTTCTATATCTCGAGGATTTCGCAAGAAGGTGTGGCGACCTATGTCGCCTCGGATCGACTTGCCGGTACGATCACCTTGGACGGACAGGCAAAGGCAACGGGTGGCGAAGAGGGAGGCAGCTGCCTAGGCAAGACCCTTAAAGAACTTCGCGACGCTGGCCAAGCGTACGATCTGAAGCAGTGATTCAGGATCCCTTGCCTCCCGCCGTCAGTGTCTGGTCGATTTATCTGTCCGCAGAAACCGGCGGATTGGACGCGGCCAGGCTGATCAGGTACATTTCTCAGCACTAGTCCGTCGGGCGCCTGTCGAGGACGGCATGACGCTGACCCGCCAGCGGGTGGTCGATGCCGTCGGCTGGCCGAAATCATTCGCCTCCGTCTGCCGCCGCGATCTCCGGACCGCGAGCGCCATCATGCCTGTTCCTCAGCCGCCAGCCGCAGGGGGCGGGAGCCGACCATCGGCAGGCGAACGAGTTCACCGACGACGGCGCCGAGGCCGCCGAAAGAGAGCCCTTCCTCCATATTGGCGAGGACGTCCTCAAAACGGCTGGAGAAGTCGCCATTGTCTCGAGACGGATCAACATGGTCCGAGCGGCATATCTTGGCACACGCGCGGGCGAGCTGTCGGCTTTCCGTTAGGCCTGATTGCACGCTTTCTGAGAAACTGGAGCTTAAGTCGGAACCGAAAGCCGTCTAAACCGTCCATCCGCAGTCTAGAAATACGGAACGCAGTGAAGGCCACAGGAGATCTATATGGCAAGCTCGATCACGAATGCCGTTGGTAAAACTCTCTTTTACAGCGGTGCATCGACCCACTGGTACTCGGCTACAGGCTCGGGGCCAGACCTGTATGGTACGTCCGGCAACGACTCGATCTGGGGCGACAGTTCCGTCAACGTCACCATGCACGGCGGAACGGGCGACGACATTTATTATCTGTATTCGAGCATCAATCGCGCGGTGGAGGCTCCAGACGCCGGCGTTGACACGATCAGTACCTGGATGAGCTATACCCTGCCGGAGAACTTCGAGAATCTGAACGTTACCGGCGATGGCCGCTACGCTTTCGGCAATGGGGCGGACAACATCATTTCGGGCGCCTCCGGCAGCCAGACGATAGATGGCGGCGCGGGAAACGATGTCCTCAAGGGCGGCGCCGGTGCCGACACGTTCATCATCACGCGCGGCGCTGGTCGTGACCTGATCGTCGATTTCGGTCGTGATGACACCGTCCGATTGAACGGTTATGGTTTTTCGACATTCGAACAGGTCCTGGCCCACACGGCACAGGAAGGCGCCGACCTCCGGCTTGATCTTGGTTTAGGAGGAGAGAGCCTCGTCTTTGCGAACACGACGGCCGCCAACCTTGACGCCGACCAATTCCAGCTAACGCTCGACAGGTCCGCCCTCACCCAGACTTTCGCCGACGAGTTCAATAGCTTGTCACTGCGCAACGGCGACCAAGGCGTTTGGGACGCCAAATTCTGGTGGGCACCAGACAAAGGCAGCTCGCTCTCGGGCAATGGTGAACTCCAATGGTATATCAATCCGTCTTACGCTCCCACGTCCACCGTTAACCCGTTTTCCGTGAAGGACGGCGTGCTGACCATAAAGGCGGCTCCGGCGTCCGATGCGATCCAATCGCAGATCAACGGCTATGACTATACGTCCGGCCTCATCAACACGCATTCTTCCTTCTCCCAGACCTACGGCTACTTCGAAATGCGCGCCGACATGCCGACCGCCCAGGCTTACTGGCCGGCCTTCTGGCTTCTGCCTGAAGACGGTTCGTGGCCGCCGGAACTGGACGTCGTCGAGATGCGGGGACAGGATCCGACCACCGTCAACGTGACGGTTCACAGCAACGAAGGCGGCACGCACACTATGGAATCGACGCCTGTCAAGGTTGCGAGCACCGAGGGTTTTCACAAGTACGGCGTCCTATGGGATGAGGATCAGATCGTCTGGTACTTCGATGATGTCGCCGTCGCGCATGCCGACACGCCGCCGGACATGCACCAGCCGATGTACATGCTTGCAAATCTGGCAGTGGGTGGAACAGCCGGAATACCGGACGCAGGCCTCAACGGCGGGGCAGAGATGAAGATCGACTACATCCACGCGTATTCGCTCGATCACACTCCAACTTCGATCAGCACTCAGGCGTCAACGACCGATTGGCATATATGAGCAAAGCGATACGTAAGACGTGAGCGAGCGGCCGCGTGGGAATGGCAGCCGGCGCGTGTTATTGGCTTACCAGGGGTTCAACGTATCTGCAGGGATGAAGAAAATGAAGTCGCTTCGAGATCTCAATATTTGTCGCAGCAGGTCGGCCTTGCCGTCGAAGAACTCGCAGAAGGTCCTTTTCGAAATGCCGCACTTGGCGGCGATCACGTTGATCGTCGTATTGACGTATCCGGCTTGATGAAGACGTCGCGCGCCCCGCTGATGATGTCATTTCTCCGCTGATCGGCGTCGCTCCTGGGACCCCCGTGGGCCCTCTTCAATTCTTCCTTGGAGCTCACGATTCCTCGCCGTCTCAAACTTATTTTTTTGTATTCGCCGAACCATGAGCAAGCGCAGCTGACAGACGGCAGCGCGCACGCAAAGTTGAATGCAGTTTTTCAGATAGGCTATGAGTTGTGCTCGCTCCGGCAATCCCTTACCGGCGGTCACGCGCGACGATCAGGAAATCAGAACCGCGCTTCACAGAAGCTCACGAGCAGATGATGAGAACCTAGGCCTTGGGTGGGTGCTCGATGGATCAGAATGTGAAAACTTGCACGACTCGGTAAGCCTATAATTAACGGTAATCCTATTTAAACCTACGGAAGGTAGCGCCGTTACGGGTGGTTGCAGAAAACCCGTCACAATTTAATCAGTCATTGGTAATCTTGCAGCACCATGGATGGCGTCGCTCAGATACGAGTGCATTATCCATGTTGAATTCCGCCAACAGACGCGCGCCGTCCCGCATGAAGCGCGTCGCTTTCCTGACCACTATTTTCACGGCGGTCATCTTCGCTCTTGGCACGTTGATCTTCATAACCATAGCGCAGATGCGGGACGAAGCGAATAATATTGACGATGCCCGATCGCCACCGCTTCCCTGCCGAGATCATCGCGGATGCGGTGTGGCCGTCCTTCCGATTTCCGCTCAGCCTGCGTCACGTCGGAGACCTGCTCGCCGAGCGCGGCATCGAAGCCCAGCGGCTCGACCTGCAACATCGATTGTGCCTACTGCTTCTTTTTGTCCAAGGAGGCTTTGTACCGAGACGACAGCGCCCGGATCAGCGATCTGACGCTCGACACCGGTATCCGCCAGCTCTTGGAATCACACCGCAAGCCTGATGTGACCGTCGCCGGGCAAGGAGGCGAGCCGAATGAAGCTGGCGTTTTTCGAGGAAGCTGTGAAGCATATTGAGAGGTATCGCAGGCCCGACCAAGTGGTTACGCAGACCTTTCAGACCAACGGCCTGCTGATGGATGATGCATGGCCTGGGCATCCGGGGTGGGATTCACTGAGACGTAATCGCGCTTGGAACGGGCCGATCTCTAGGCTGGCATCGTGTCCGGGACCAGATGATTGGCACGCGGTGGCTCACCGCTAAGTGCCCTGTTGCTCCACTCCAAGACGAAGCCGGATAGAACCCTCTAGTTCTTTGGCAATACCAAGTGCGGACTGAAGAACCGTCGTTTCATTCAAAGCGGCAGATCCTTGGTTCTTGATTGCGATCGGAAATTCTATCTTTCCTGCGGTCGCGGTCACGCTAACATTGAATAGAAGCTGGCCACCAGGCCGATCCTCAATTTTCTTCAATTCGACATTTGCCATTGTCACTCTCCCATGCTGGCAACCGCTCGTCACCGGATCGTCTGAGCCCCAACCTTGCAACGTTCGGGAATTGGAGTTTTCGGCTCTAATCACGATTGCGGGCTGGTTGCGCCACCGGGATTATGCAGTGCGATCGGGACGTTGTACCCGATTGCCGAATGAGGATGATCCTCCTTGTGGGGTCGACGCCAATCCGCCAACTTTTCGTGAGCTTCCGGAGGACCAGGTGTAATCTTTGTCATGCTGCCACATCGCACTTTTTCGTTCACGGCCCGGATGTGGTTCTAGGCCACATCGCTACTGGGAGTATTGGCTAGACCCTTTTTGCCGCAGCAGCTATCGGTTTTCGCTTGTGCCGCAACCGCAGCAGTCAGCGTTTCCTTTTCAAGGCCTAGCAACTCCAGGAGAAGACGCTTTTCGGAATCGCCTTTCTCCGTCTGGAGTAAAGAATTGAATCCTCTTATGTTTTCTGTTGCTATAAAGACGTCCATTGGGTTGCCTCGCTTTCATTGTTGGAGGCGGGAACCAGCGTCTGAGGAAAACCGGTTGGTAAACATTCAGCCCGTCGAAGACTGCGTCATAGAGTTACGCCATACAATGAGGCGATGCATCCTCATCTTCGACTGGTAGTCACGGTAGGCTCTTCATTGACAGAGAGCAAGTTAACTCTGGCAACGAAACTGCAATGGCGACGGCCACCTTTTGAGCCTTCAGTGAGAGTTCGACTGGATCAGATGGCCTTCCCGCCTTCCAAGTGTGCAGGCGGCACCGTAAACTTAACGGCCACGAGCCAAAAGCGAGACCGTCCGTCGACTCGGTCGCTTCAGCTCGAGCGATTTTGGCCCACAGGTTCATCGCCGTTGCGCGCAGTTCTCGATAATAGTTAGAGGAGATGTCGTGGCGGGGAATACCGAAGAACTCTTGTCGCTCATGATCCTTGAGAGACTTGCGTCTGCCCATCCTGACCTCCGTCCGTCAGCCGATCACAAGCAGTCGATGGCAATACAATTGCTGTCGGCGCGACCGTTATGGTCCGCCGATTCTCGAACAGGGAAAACGAGACCAGATGGTTTACGGCGGCCTATCCACAGAGAAGTTCGCGCACTTGGAGTCCGCGCAAGGCTTATCCGGCGAGAATGTTCACTTTTTGCACGACCCTAACGTACAATTTTGAACAGTTCCCGTTCCCATGGGACCGATCGTCCGCAATACCGCCAACGGGAAAAAACAACTGGTCCATGCGCGGTGGGGACTGCCCTCCCCGCGCTTCACGCTCGAGAAGGCCGCCAAAGCGAAAGCCGAGAAACTTGCGGCCAAGGGTAGACCCTTCGATCTCGAAGAACTGATCCGCATGGAGGCCGACTGCGGCGCGACCAATGTGCGCAAGCTCAGTTTTCCGCACTGGAAGCGATGGTTCGGCATCGAAAACAGATGTCTCGTCCCGGTCACCAGCTTCGCGGAACCGGATCCGGCCAGCCAGGAGGAAGGCGGAAAGGTGCCCAACGCCTGGTTTGCACGCGACGAGGACAAGTCGCTGATGTTCTTTGCCGGCATCCATGTCCCGCAATGGCAGAGTGTCCGAAAGGTCAGGGACGGCCTAACCGCCGACGACCTCTACGGGTTCTTGACCACGGATCCCAACGAGCTGGTGAAGCCGATCCACGAGAAGGCCATGCCAGCCCTGTTGCTCAAGAAGGAAGAGACCGACGTCTGGATGCGGGCGCCCTGGGATGAAGCTAAGGATCTGGCCCGCCCGTTACCGGATGACGCGTTGATCATCTCGTCCCGCGAACCGTACGGATCCACGATCGTCTCGACATCCGGAGAGCCTGTGGAACAGGGCAATCTGCTTTAACGCCTGACTTCAGAGCTTGATTGTATCGGAAAACAAAAAAGCCTGCCGCGGGAGGAGGTGCGGCAGGCTTTTCGAAAGAATTGAACAACGGCTGGGAGGAGGAGTGCCGCTGTTCCGTCAGGCTACCCTTGGGAGGAGGAGTGGGTCGCCTGAATTACGAAGCTTTGCGGGAGGAGGTGCATTGCTTCGATGATCTGAAGATACCAGAGGCTGCCCCGGCCGCCAGCGCTCATATCGCAGTGCAGCCATGCATTTGTTGCAATGCAATATAAATGATGTGCTTATTTTCGGTCATTTGGTCGAGCCGCAGCTTTCTATGGTTGGGGCTCGAAACCGAGAACGAAGTCGATCACCTTGGCGGAACACATTTCGCACGGCTTCAGTATCGACCCCGCTTCAGCCAATCGATAGAGGTTGAAGCTGACGATATCTGTACCGCTAAGCTCCTCGCCATAAAGCCGGGTCCGCTTGCCATCCTGCGACCGCTTGACGGTCACGCCCCATGATCAATCACTAAAATTTCCGTCAACATAGCCATCCGGCAATTTCGCAAGCGCGTCTTCGAACATCGCCAGAACAAGTGGAGGTGTTTTGCCGCCGGCGGTCATGGTGCCAGGCAGTCGTCGCAGATCCCCCAGCCATCGTCATCCATGCACGACGCCGGTCGCAACCTTCGACAACATGGACATGTCGTTGCATCCGCAGCACACGTCTCTTCGCGGCCCGGCGGAAGAATTTCAATGTAGAATTCCGACAGCGTATCAGCCGCGCTTCGATCCGTGGCGATACTCCAGTTCTGGGTTACACCAGAGATAGTACGCCTCGACGGCTGCACAAGCCGGCAGAGATCGCCGTTAGGGACGCTCCAATTTAAACACAATGACAATCCAGCGGCCTTCTTGACGATCTTCCCCCAGCCCTGTTCATTCGTGCAATGTTCAAAGCCGCGAACGCTGTTCAGATCAGAGTTTCCATCGACGAGATCGAGCCGGACGTCTGGCGTCGTCTGGTCCTGCCGGTCCATTGGAACCTGGAGCATTTGCATCTCGGTATTCAGGCCGCATTCAACTGGTGGAATTATCATCTCTATGAGTTCCGCATCGGTGGTCTGCGGTATGGGGAAGTCGAGATCTTGTCAGAGGATGCGACCGATGACGATCCCCGGGTCTTCGATCAGAGGGAGGTTCGGTTGCTGGACTTCGAGCAAGGTGCCGTCTTCAGCTATCACTATGATTTCGGGGATGGCTGGCGGCACACCGTCGCGATCGAGGAGTTCTTGACGCTCGCTGCTACGCCCAAACACGGGAGCTGCATCAACGGCGAAAGGGCGCGACCGCCCGAAGATGTTGGTGGCGTGCCGGGATACGAGCGGTTCCTGGAGATCATCGCCGACCGGGAGGATCCGGAATATACTGAAACCATCCGGTGGTGCGGCGGCTACTTTGACCCGGAATGGTTCGACCTTTCGATCGTGGACAAAGATCTCCGCAATGCACTACGCTCGAACGTCAAACGGCGCCTGTATCAACCGATGCCGAAAGCCGGCCCGAAGAAATGACCGGCCCAATGGGTCCCAACGCTTGCAGGTGCCAGACCTGAGAATGTCGAAGATGTCGAAAACTTACTGCGACGATGAGGTGTAGCTATCCTGCTGAGGATCATCCGCGTCATCGCCGACGCCGAGCAGTTCGATAAGCGCTTCCCGCTCAGGACCGAACGGCCGAATGTTCAGGAATTCCGCAACAAGCGTTTCTGTCTCATGGCCTCCCGAAGAAGAATTGGCACGGTGAAGAACGATCGCTTCGGCGTCGCTAGCGCGTTTGCCAAGGAACCAACGGTCTCCGTTGGAACTCATGGCAAATTGGATGAGATCTTGCATGGAAAATCCAGTTCTGCCCCGAAGGTGCAAGCTGTTACTGAAAGGACGAACAAATAATCTCGGTCTCGACGCTATCGCGACGGAGTCGGGCATCACGAAGCCGCGCCGTCTTGGCGCGCAGTTTGTCTGCTTCGGTATCGTTTTTGAGAAAATGCTTGGCGACTGCACCGGCAGTCACTTGCGTTTGTTGAAACGCGATCTCCGCCTGCTGGCGAAGTCTTGAATATGTCTGAGCCATGTTTGGCCTCCAGATCGTTTGTCAGAAAAACAAAAGGGCGGACGTGTGCCCGCCCTCCAAAGCCTGCAGCTTGCCTGGTGCCAGTACATCCGTGGTCACCGGTAAGCATAGGCTTGATAATTATGCTGCCTGTAGATTGCAGGCTGACATCTTGCCCGACTTCACGTCGCGCTCCATGTCATAGCCAAGCTTTTGGCCCTCGACGATTTCGCGCATACCGGCGCGCTCGACAGCCGAGATATGGACGAACGCATCTGCGCCGCCATTGTCAGGCTGGATGAAGCCGAAGCCTTTTGTAGAATTAAACCATTTTACCGTGCCTGTGGTCATGAGGAACCCTTTCAAAGCAATATTGATCGACCGCAGAACCGACGGTTCCGCAGATAGTGTCTAGCGATGTTTTGAGAGGGAAGATCGTTCAGGGCGCGGTGCCAGACGCGCGATAAGCAAAGCTCAACAAGCAAAAGATCGATAAACCAGAAATAGTGCCTAATGAAGGAATGTCAACTTTTTAGTTTGGGGTATGCCAATGGCTTCGGCGAATTCAGCATCGCTCTAGCGTTGTTGATAAGCGATGGAAATCCGCAAGGACGCCGCAGCTAACTGGCATCGGCACTTTTGTCTGAGGGGCCTGCGTCGTTGCCCGAACTAAGGCGATCGCACGCCAAACTCTTCGTCTTGATGGGATATGAACCGCCGACACGCGTCTCTTTTTTGATGAGCCGCGGGATTTATTCGCGACTTACCGCATAAGCCCCTATTATGGAACTCAGTGAAGTGGATCGCGCGCGTCGATGCTCAGGCCCATAGCCCGGCGGGGCCATTGGCGCCGTCCGCCAATGCCCTCACCGACATAACAGCCGCATGATCAATCCGCAGGCGGAAAATCGAGCGTCGTATCGTTGATACGATTGAACAGATTGGTGAAAACAATGCTCGCAATTGCCATCGTGACGTCGACGATCTGTGCATCCGTGACACCCGCCTGCTGGACTGCCGCGACAACATCGGCTGGAACCGTGCCGGTTGTTGTGAGCAAATGGTGCGTAAATTTCGCCAACGCATCATTTCGTGCATCGCCCGACGGCTGCGCCTGCCGCAACGCCAGAATAGCTTCGCGGCTCATGCCGAGTTTTTTTCCCACCATCGTGTGGGCGGCCAGGCAATAGTCACAGCCGGTGGTGTGGCTGACGACAAGCTTGACGACTTCGATATCCTTGGCGCTTAGGGTGCTTCTCTTGAGCGACGCTTCCAGGCTCAAGACCGCTTCCAGTGCAATCGGGCTATTGCCGCCGATCCCAACATAGGAATTAGGAACCTTGCCGACCGCGCTTTTAACCGCGCTGAACAGTTCAGCCGCGCGGCCTGTAGCCTCAGACAATGATATCGTATGAAGACGAGCCATGATGAATTCCTTTCGTGCTGCGTCTGGGGAGGATGTGTGTCGACGGCTTGTTGCCACAGGACGAACCGCGGCTATTTGCCGGTACCGTGCTGACGGTCGGGACAAGTGCTTCGATGGCAGGCCAATTGGGCGATCGCGCTCAGATTTAAGACCGGGGAACGAGCATCGAGCCGCTCATCCTGTCCATATCGACGGAAGCAATGGATCCAAGAACGCTCGTGCGGACCGCCGCGACAATTGGTTGGGAAAGCAGTTGCATGATTTTACCTGCCATTGATTTTTTGATTAGAGACCGGCGTAGACCATCTTTGTGAACTGATCGCCCTTGAACACGAAATTCCCCCACTTGGCGTCGAAGTCGGCCGTCGGCTCTGCGGCGATAATTTCGTCGAGCGATTTCCCCTGTTGTTTCAGGGCTGCCACGCGGTTGCGCACCGTGACCAGCATGTCGCGAAATGCAATCAGGTCGGTGCGCGTGCCGACCTGACCGTGGCCGGGGACGACGATAGTACGATCGGTGGTTCGCGCTACGGCCTTGTCGGCCCACTTGATCGCGCCATCGATATTACCGCCATCTTCATTGTCGATATATGGATAGATGCCATTCCAGAACGTGTCGCCCAGCGCCAGCGTATCCGCCTTCTTGAAGTAGACCCATAGGTCTCCATCGGTATGACCATCACCAAAGTTTTCGACTTCGATCTTCGTGCCATCGAAGTCGAACGTCTTTATGTTATTGATAAGCAATGTCGGACGCGCGCCCGGCGGCACTGGATCGAAAGTCCAGTTCCAGGCATTGACATGGGTTGTCTCGGTCAGGTGCTTGAACGTATTTTTATGCGCTATGATCGTGGCGCCGGCTGCATGCAACCACGCATCGCCATCGGTATGATCCCAGTGCCAATGCGTGTTGACTACATATTTAAGAGGGGCCGGGCTGATGTTGCCGAGTGCGTCCTGCAGCTTTTGTTGCGATCTGCTGATCCCAGCGTCAACGAGGAATTTCCCCTCCTTACCGGACAAGACAGTGATGTTGCCACCGGACCCCATCAGCACGGTGAGATTTTCACGTAGCGGATCTACGACGAGATCTGCATCTGCACGCTTGAGGTATCGAGAACCGGCGCCGGTATGAAAGTAATCGTCTTGCGTAGCTCCGTTTGATTGAGGGCGTTGGCTGACGGATTCGGCAAAGGCCGCCGAAGAGACCAGTAGAGCGCCGGAAGCGATGGAAATCGAGACCAACAATGTCGATAATCTGCCGGTTTTTTTGATGCTCGGTTCCATTCTGAGGAATGGTTTCATTTGTTTCTCCTTGGTCGCGCGTCGCAAGGCGCTCCCGTTTCAATTGTGCAGATGAGGGTGAATTTCGGCGCGGGAAAGCGGCGGCAAACTCTAGCCGACTGCCGTCTTGTCCAGCCGTAAGAAGAGGTTTCAAACCGGTCGGGACTCGGGCCAACCTGTAACTTTCCCTTGCGACAGCCGTGTCGACACGTGGCGCATACAGCTGGTCCTTCACGAAGTTACAGGTTCGCTGCGTAGGCACCAACAGGGACGCGACCACCTCAAGCTATTGTCGAGGTGAATTGCGGAAGGCGCATCGCCGTAGTGTTTTGGCGAGGATACTTATCCATACAAGCTTTCTCTATTCGATCGTCTGCTGACACGAATATCCTCGTGTATGGTGACAGACGCCAATACCGTCTTGTTATCGACGCAATTGGATTTTCTCATAGCGTTCGGCCGTGCCCGACCTATCTGCGCCTAATCCACAGGCGTGCAGGTACCGCCCTGCGCAAGCCTCCGCGCAGTAAGACGCCGTGCGATACAGCCAGAAGGCATCAGGGAATTTAACTTTCCAGCGTGCTGGTGTAGGCCTCCGTTACCGCGGCAAAGGCCCGCGCGGCGGCGCTGTGATACCCCTCGCGACGCCAGAGAAGTGCCGCACGACGAGGCTCAATCTCCGGCTCCAGTCGAATGACGTGAAGGCCGGCTTGCAGGCGCGCGATCGTCTCCGGGAGAATGGTCGCTAAGCCGGCGAAACGCACGATGTCAGCTATAGCGGCGATGGAATTTGCCTCGACCGCCACCTCGGCACGAACTCCAATCTGACGCAAATAGCGATCCACCATCACGCGGGTGGCGAATGCCCGACCCAATAGAGCAAGCGGCATCGTGGCCAGGGCAGTGGCTGCTATCTTGCAGTTTCCATACGCTGCCGGATGGTCCGCCCCTACCAGCAGTGCAAGTCGTTCGGAATGCAACGGTATCTCTTCGATATCTTCCAAGACTACACCGGTGAAGGCAATGCCAACGTCCAGCGCATCCGCAGCCAAGGCCTCCTCCATCGCCTCTTGCGCTATCTCGGTGACCTTCAGCGTCACCCTTGGATATAGCGCGCGGAATTGCTGCACCACAGGGCCGAGCAAATAGATCGCGAAGGAAGGGGTGAAACCCAGACGAAGCTCGCCGGTGGAAAGGTCCTGAACGTCCCGCACGGCTCGCTCTCCGGCCTGCAACGCAGCGATCGCCTTCTGCACGTGATGTAGGTAGATCTCGCCCACATCGGTCGCCCGCACGATCCGGCCACTGCGATCGAGCAATTGAACCCCCATCCGTTCCTCGAGCTCACGGATCCGTCTGGAAAGAGCAGGCTGTGACAAGTGCAATACTGTCGCAGCGCGCGTGAAGCTGCCGTGATCGGCTACTGCCTTCAAATAAATAAGCGCTCGTTCCATGTGTGACCTTGATCTACTTGCGTCGTGTATAACCTCGACGGTATGACGTACTGTATCCTCTCAACTGGAGAGAGGGTCCTATCCCCATCGCGCAAGCTTCGTCGGTTTGATGCCACTGTTGCGATCTTCCTTTCTTGCACGTCGGAAACACCGTCATGCGGTTGAACATCGGATGAGCCACTAGATCTTGCAGCGACGCAGGGCAGCGACGTCATGCCTGCCCTCCGGATATCGAAGTTGTCGTTTACCGACGCGGCGTTTCCTTTACATTTCTCAGGGTTGGTCGGCTTTCGTTGCTCGTCATGATTTCCCATCGTTGTACGGAGCAACAGGGGCATTTCGAGCGGCGCAACAATTATAACAAAACTATCGCATCATTAGCGACATCCTGTAGAGGGCAATCGTTTTGATTGGCAGAGATACTCCTCTATTTGGCAGCAACATGCTCATCGCTCGTATTGCGGTCTTTACAATATTCGCCAGTCTCAGGCGGGGCCACCCAGGGTGGTACATCCTACCAACCCTTCCAGGACTAATGAGGTTTTCAATGAGTAATGAACCGAAGGTCATCGCTGGCATCAAAATGCCCGACAGTGCCATGGCGAAAGCTGTCAAGGAACTCGTTCGGGATACCGAAACCGATCTGCTCTTCCACCATTCGGGTCGCGTCTTTCTTTTCGGCGCTCTGACAGGGGAGCGTAAGAAATTGAAGTATGACCCCGAGCTCCTCTATATCGGCGCGATGTTCCATGACATGGGAATTATGGACGGCTATGCGAGTGATACCGAGCGCTTCGAGGTAGATGGCGCCAACGCGGCCAAGGAATTCCTTTCGTCATACGACGTTTCGGAACGCGACGTCGAAGACGTTTGGGACTCCATTGCCCTACATACGACGCCCGGTATCCCGCAGCACAAGCGCCCGACGGTCGCTTTGGTCACCGCTGGCGTCGAGATGGACGTGCTTGGCATTGCGTATGATGATTTCACAGACGCTCAACGGCGTGAAGTTTGTACATGTCACCCCCGCGGGCTGAAATTCAAACATGGTATCCTTTCATCGTTTTGCTTGGGCACCATTCGCAAGCCGGGGACAACCTTTGGCAACGTGAAGGCCGATGTCCTGTCGTATATGGACCCGACCTACAAGCGCGAAAACTTCGTCGACATTATTCTGAATTCGAAGTGGGAAAGCTAAATATACTGTCAGCCGAGAACTGATCTCGGTATCGGGCAGGCAGTATGCCAAGCCGTTTTGCAAAAGCCTCTCGCATTCGCTTCACATTCCCGAAGCCACATTCGTGCGCGATGACCTTGAGCGGCTTGGCGCCTCCTTCCAGCAAACGACGAGCGGCATCGATACGCGCGCTCTCGACAAAATGCGCTGGTGTCGAACCTGTCTCGGCGACAAACGTTCGCGCGAAGTTCCGCGTACTCATGCAGCTCACCGCAGCCAACTCACCCACAGAAAGGGTGTTGCTGAGATTTTTCATGACATAGTCGGTCACCTTCGCGATCGGCGACCCGGCATTATTGGAAACGTCGATGTAAGGACTAAATTGAGACTGCCCACCAAGGCGCTGAGCCACGACGACGAGGCGTTTTGCAACTGCCAGGGAAACTGCTGGCCCATGATCTTCACGGACCAAGGCAAGGGCCATATCGATGCCCGCCGTCACCCCGGCAGAGGTTATCATCCGACCATCCTTTAAAAAAATTCTATCAAGATCCACTCGCGCTGTCGGGAACCGCATCGAAAGTTGCCTCGCATTTTGCCAGTGCGTTGTTACATTCTTTTTTTCGAGAAGCCCCGCCGCGCCCAAAAGAAATGCACCAGTACAAATTGAACCGTAAACCTTGCTAACCGCGGCGAGCCGTTGGATGCAGCTGGCCATTTCAACAGGCGTCTCAAATTCAGGCAGATGCAGTCCGCCGGCCACCAAGAAAAGATCGAAGGGGCCTGTGGCGTCCTCATACGTCAGGTGAGACTGAAGAATCTGCCCGTTAGAAGCTCTGATTGGCGAAGTATTCTCGGCGATAGTCGTTACTTGATATCCAGCGTCTTTTCCCACGAGGCGATTCGCCTCAGCGAACACGTCCAGCGGCCCGGACACGTCAAGCGCTTGAACACCGTCGAACAGAAGCACCGCAACAGTCTTCATCGATACCAAACCTAATCAACTAGGCAGCTTGAGTACTGGCTGAAGCTCTTATTGGCAAGGCGTGAGGTCGGCGCCCTTCCCGCCTATCCCGGTGCCGGCTGAGCGCTTAAATCACCTAAGTTGAACCTCGTCGATACTTCAACGCATAGCGGCCCAAGCTATGAGATTCACTCCCTGCCTGTCACTCAGTGAAATCGAATTCCGCCCTTCGTCGGCGACAGCGACGTAGTGTCAAAAATCTTCGGTGGATCCCATACGATTTGAAGATCTAGACCATTATTTCAGCCTCTCGGCCAGGATGGCGAGATCACATTGTGTTCAGCGGCCTTGGGTATCTGGTCTCGCCAAAGGCCCGACGGCAATCGAAACAAGCGCCAAAAGGGATGTGCGAACCATACCCGGATCAACGTCCCACAGACACGCCGTGTCCGATCCCATAAACGCTCCCTCCAGCCCGCTGAATTTTTTCTGCCGCGCTGTAAGAAGCGTCCTTTGCTGCCGAAGAGGAAGGCGCAGGTCAGTTCGGTCTGTTCAAATCGGAGATTTTCCATGAAGTTTCGTCTGCTCGCCGCAACGCTCACCGTAATCGCGGTCTCGTCTCTTCCGGCACTGTCCCATGACATGGTTGAGAAGTCGCCGCCGGCGGCACCCTACAAGGCCGTGAGCGGCCTCGTTAAATTGCCGGATTTCATTCCTGGCATGGGCCAGCTCTTCGTCGATCCTACCACCGTTCCCGCCGGTCCCTTTCTTGCCTATGATCACTCCGGCAAGCTCGTCAGCACCATCTACATGCTGCCGATCAAGGATTTTAAGCCGGACATGAACCTGGGCAGCCTGAAGGCCCCCGGCGGCAAGGTCGATCACATCACGGTCAACTATAATGCCGGCCATCCGGGCGTCGAGGAACCTCATATCCATGTCATCCTCTGGCATGTCCCGGTCGCCGACGAAGCTCTGGTCGCGAAATGACCCTGCGCCGCCGCCGGTTTCTGGTCAGGGGTAGCGAGGTCATCGCTACCCTAGCCCTCTCGCCTCTCTTGCCCCGCTTGGCCCGGGCCGGAGATATCGTCGATATCGAAATGTCCGGTCGTGCCGACGGCTCCGATGTCTGGTTCGATCCGCTCGGGGTTTGGATCCTTCCCGGGCAGACGGTGCGGTGGACCAATCGCGATCCGGGAGATTCCCATACGGCGACGGCCTACCACCCTGACATCAAGGGCCGCCCACGCCGGATACCCAAAGCCGCCAAACCGTGGGACTCGGATTTCCTATTGCCGGATGAAGGCTATTCCGTCACTCTCACGGAGCCAGGAGTCTACGACTATTACTGCCGGCCGCACGAGCACGCCGGCATGGTCGGACGCATTGTTGTCGGCGAAATCAAGGGCACCGACTGGTGGACCGACCCCAAGATGGCCTCAGACCCCGATTTGCCGGCCCCTGCGTTGCATGTGTTCCCCACGGTGCAACAGATCATAGAGCGAAAGATCGTTCGCCACGGCTGATGACGCCATACCTGAAGCAATTCAATAACAATATCTAACCATCCGGAGATCTAGGTCTCCGGGTAGTTATTCGATAAGTCGGCTCCTAAAATGCTGATGAACATTGGCGAAGATTCGGTGAATGGCCGAATTTGTTAGAAGAATGGCCGGATTCGGCGGAACTGTGCAATTGACGCTCCCGAGGGGCTTGAGGATATCCATTCCAGATCTTCAGCGCGGTCGAACGCGCACTTCCCGGAGCCTGCCTCTCATGCACCCAGTTCAACGACTGACCTGCAGCTTCCAGAAATGGATCGGCGTTGCCGCCGCCTACCCACAGGGGCCGGTTCACGCGGCGGCGAGCCGGGACGAAATACGCTCGGCGCAGGCCGCGAGACGCAAGTCGCTGCAACAGACGCGCGAAGAAGGTTGGGCGGCCGCGATGCGCGCCGGCCTGACGGGCGATACCCACGCCTATGGCTGGTTTTTGGAGGATGCGACGCCCTATATCAGGGCCGTCGTTCGCCGCCGCGCCGGCAATCGGTCGGCAGCCGACGTGGAAGACATCGTGCAGGATGTGCTGCTCGCGCTGCATCTCAAGCGCGGCAGTTGGAACCAGTCTCTGCCGATCGGTCCGTGGATCAGTACTCTGACGCGCAACAAGATCGTTGATGCTCACCGTAAGACGAAATCGATGGCCCATATCCCCATCGACGACCTCTCCGATGTGCTGCCGGCAACGCAGGAGGAGAGGAGCGGCGATCCCGACCCAGACATCAACGGCCTCTTGTCACGTCTGCGACCGCAGCAACGCGAAGTCGTTCAGATGATTTCCGTCGACGGCATTAGCGTGCGTGATGCAGCCTCGCGGCTGCGCATGAGCGAAGGCGCGGTCTACGTCACACTGCATCGGGCATTCAAGGCATTGGCCGCGCTTTATCGGGGGAACGCTTTATGAAAACTAAAGAGCTAATCCGCCACCTCGCAAAAGACTCGACGCTCCGCTGGCCGTTCCACCGCGCTTTCAAACTTGCCTTAGCTGCTAGTCTCGCCATCACCGTGCTGATCTACGCCGCCCTGGTCGGTCCCCGGCCCGATGTGCTGCAAGCGGCCGACAGCACGCGATTTCTGTTTAAATTCGTCGTCACCCTGTCGACGGCGACCACCGCCGCCTTGCTCGTCGCACGGCAACCCCAACCAGGAAGCCCCCTCGGCCTCTGGCGGCTCGCCCCCATCACCGGCCCGCTCCTGCTCATCGCGGCCGTCATCGCCGAACTGATCGCCTCGCCGCCCTCCGCGTGGGCCAGCCTGACGATCGGCTCGAATTCGCTGATGTGCCTGACCCTGATCCCGCTGCTAGCCGCCGGCCCGCTCTTCTGCATCCTTATTGCGCTCCGCCATGGCGCCCCCACCCATCCTGGCGTTGCCGGCGCCACTGCTGGCATGCTGGCGAGCGCTATCGCCGCCACCTTCTATGCCTCTCGCTGCACCGATGACAGCCCGCTGTTTGTGGCGACCTGGTACCCCTTAGCGAGCGCATTTATGGTTGTAACGGGATACGCGATAGGGCGTCGCATGCTACGATGGTAGATTCGAAAATCGCACGAGGAAGATCTTCGGTACTGAGCTGAGCCAACGTTAGAGCGTATCACGCGCGCTCGTCGCCGCTGCTCAGCCGTTTACCTGAGTGGAGAGATTGTTGGGATGAAATTCATCGTAGTAATCGGATCTCTGGAAGAGGAGAGCCTTGGTGAAAGCAATTTCGTTTACGACGCTGAGGCTCATTCCGGTCGCTGTTCCTCAACGCCTCCATCACCAAGGATCGTTGTCCGCAGTCCAAACCTAATGCGCCGACGGTTGCCTGCTCTGGCGGATCGAGCACAAGGCTCGCGACGATACAGCTTTGTGTATCCCACCCGCCCCCGCTCCGCCCTTCAACGCGGCCCGGCCGGTCGGATGGGGGGCTGATCCCGGGGTGTCGCATTGTACCTGCGCGCATATCGATCTGGATGAACGACGCGAGATCGCCGTGGCGAAGGGCTGGTTAGGCGTCGGAATCATCGCCGAGAAGCTCGGACGGCATCGATCGACGATCTTCCGTGAGCTCAGGTGCAACACATAGTCGACAAGGTGATTCCCGCTCTCGATGGCTCTTCCTGTGTGACGGGACTTTGGTGCAGGGATCAGGACTTGAATGGATGCCGGTCTTTGATGGAACTGTCTACGCGGTAGTTGCTTTGCAGCGGAGGGATTTGGAGCGGAAGGAGCGAGCGAATTCATGCGAAGGAGCAGAGATCATATGCGCGGTTTATGCGAGTAAATCGCTACAAGCCGCGCGGCCTGTCGGTAAAGAAAAATGACCGAAATCTTGCATTATCGGACGTCACGGTAGAACCCGGAGCACGATCAAAGCGTCGGCTAGCGCAAGACTTCGTCGAACAGCGCTTCGACCCAATTGCCGAAGCGCTCCGCTGCCGAGGAATTGTCGGCCTGTCTAACCAACCAGTATCCCTTCTGAACGTTTGTCGCGCGGTCGTCCAGAATGACGAGCGATCCCGCGTCGATTTCTTCTCGCACGAGCGAGGTTGGGCAAAGACCGATACCTTGCCCTCCGAGTACGGAGCCGATCATCAGCGTAAAATCTGCGAAGAGCGGACCATTGATGGCGGCCAGTCGAACTCCGCCCTCAGCGAACCATCGCCGCCAGACATCGGTCGTTTCGTCATGCAGCAGTGGAGCGTTGACCAGTCCTTCTGCTCTGAAATCCGGGTGCCGTGCTGCAAAGTCGGTTGAGCAAGTCGGTCTGACTTCGCCAGACAAGAGTTTGTGCCAGTCCGCTGCGCGACGCTCGCCGTAACATATCCGTAGATCCACAGTGGCGTCATCAAATTGAGTGCTGTGGTGGCCATAGAGAAGATGAAGTCGTACGTGGGGTTCGATGGCTGAAAAGAGCGGAAGCCGGGGGATGAGCCAGCGGATCGCTATTGAGGGAATGCATTCCACAGTGACGGTATCGAGCTCTTTTCGACCGCGTATAAGCCGAGCTCCTTCTTCAATGTTGCGGAGGCTGTCGGCGACAATGCGAGCAAACTCTCGACCCGCGAAGGTCAGAGCCACTCCCCGCCGCGCTCTTACAAAAACCGAGCTGCCGAGCCAATGTTCAACTGCCCGAACATGCTGGCTAACCGCTGCAGGGGTCATATTGAGTTCCGCGGCGGCCTTAACGTAATTCTCGTGCTTAGCGGCAGAGGCGAAGGCACGGAGGGATTTGAGGGGAGCAAGAGACATTTTGGAAGGCTAAGCTGAGCTTAGCCTAAGAGCAAGCGTTTCCGAGGGAGACACCAACTCGCGCGAAGCGATCTCAGGCGTGGCCATCTGGATTTGGATCGGCACGGCGTAGACACGACCATTCGTTGAAGTATATCTATGACTGAACGTTTATGTTGACTGTTTACATCAGCACGCGGCGGACTTTCAGAGAGGATCGATCATCAAGCGTAGATGGGGGATTGTTCGAGCAACTCGATAATACGCCGCTCTGCAGTTTGGTCACGGCTCCCACCTTGAGTGCGAAGTTGCGTAGTAGGCCGCGCAAGTTATTCTCCACATCGACAATTTTTGTGTGCACGAACTTGCGCGCGGTCAGCAGCATCCGAATCTCTTGGCGCCTGACGGTCTTGACATGGGCTGGCTTGTAAAGCCCTCCCATCCATCGAAGAAGCTCGCGCTTTCTGTCTTGATCTTGAGGATGTCACCGAGGGTGCCAGCGCAGAAGTCTTCGAACACCGCCGGGTGAATATATAAGGAGCGGCAGACCGAGCGAGTGTTCAGAAGTTTCGCGGCGACCCGGTCGATGGCCTCGTTGAACTGGCGGGCGAGTGCCCGGTCAGTAGTCGCCGCTTCCAGCGATGCGAGCGCCTCGACAGCCATGCA
>NZ_JBNDHS010000101.1:0-19675 GCF_056755095.1 Rhizobium sp. SVR5-9E
CCCTGACGAACTTCTTCAACAACGTATTCGATCCCGAGAAGGACTTTCCCGCCGTTGCCCCGGCCGGGTCGATCTGAGCCTTGTCAGGCTGCAACCTCATGAAGCTGATGGGATCGGCCGCGTCGGCCGATCTTCGAATGGCGCGATCTCCGTGGAGGAGGCGCCGGGGCTCGGTAGCCTCGCTTCCCCGTCTCACGAAACCGCAGTGAGCGCCCGGCCGCGAACCGGGCCTTGAACAGGAAGGCCTAGCGGTCTTCCGGTGACTGTTCCCATGCCGGATGCTGGAAGAGATCAAGCGCGATTGGGGTTAACTCTGTCTCGCTGCGGACACAGATCGAGAGCCGCCGTGTCGCCCAAGCGTCCTGAAGTGGAAGGATGCCAATCCGCGTTAGCCTTCTATATCGTCGTGCCGCCGTCTCCGGCACGAGACCGATGCCCACGCCTCACCGGCCATACGGCAAATGCCATCGAAGCTGCGAAGCAGCTATGTGCGATTTGAGCTTGGTTCCCAGTTTGGCCGCCTGCGCATCGATATGGTCCAGGTCGAAGCGCACCGGACGAAGGTAGCCTAGATTGAGCCTTCGGTCTAACCGAAGTCAACCGTCGGCAAATCCACGTTGTCAAAGGCACGGCAATTGATATTCGGGACGCATGTCAGACTTACTATTCCAATGATCGCCTCCATCGCCGGAACCGTCCTCGGCTCGTCATTCATCGCAAGCGGCGACACTATGCTCACGACGGCGGCACTTGGAGGCGCGCTTGCCCTCTATTCGCTCTACACCTTGTTCGCGCGTCAACTAAGCGTTCCGATGAAAATTGAACGCTGGATGTCGCCATCTGTCGGCGCGGCAACAGGCCTGATCACAGGTGTGACCGGTGTTTTTACCCTCCCGGCGGTACCCTATCTTCAGGCGCTTGGCCTCTCAAAGGACGATCTGGTCCAGGCGCTTGGGTTGTCGTTCACAATTTCAACCATCGCCCTGGCCGCGGGTATCGCTGCGCAGGGTGCCTTTCAGCTTGATCGGATGACGCTCTCCATACTCGCCGTCATCCCCGCTCTGGCTGGGATGCTCATTCGCGATCGGATAAGCCCAGTAACCTTCCGTCGCGGATTCCTTGTCCTTTTGTTCCTGCTCGGAGCCGAGATGGCTCGTCTAGCGGAAGTTTGCCAAACGCGTCTAAAGGCTGCCAACCGGGAGCCACTGAGAGCCATCTCGCATTCAAAGGTCACGGCGGATGTATCATCTCTTCTACACCAAGGGCTCGGAGCTGTTTGCGGCGCACGTCGTATTGGAAGAAATTGGGGCGCCCTATGCCGCTGACACTCTCAATAAGATTAGCACGCAGAACGCGGTCCCCGATGCGAACCGGCGCAATGGTCTCGCGATCGCCGATAGACGGAATGCTGAGCCGAGATTTTTGACTGAAACCTCAGCCATCCTCCTCTTCCTAGCCCGGAACTATCCCGAGGCTAAACTCATTCCTCAGGACCCGTATGGAGAGGCGCAATGCCTGGAATGGCTGAGCTGGTTATCCATTCAGGTCTCAGGGGTGGCGTTCGAGCAGGTCCGGCACCCGGATCGCTTTGCCCTCGATCCCAACACGTATCACGAGGTGGTCACCAAAGGCTGGTGGACGATTGAAGAACATTTCGACCGGATCGAGGAACGCCTTTCAGATGAATGGGAGGGGGCGGTTCGATCAGGATACAGCATTGCTGACATCTATCTTCTCGTGTTCTGGCTTTGGGGAGCGCGCATCGGGTTTTCAATGGCCGGTCGTTGGCGCGCCTGGACGCGGCTCGTGGTCAAGATAATGTCTCGTCCCGCCGTACGTCGCGTCATGCTGATTGAAGGGTTGGATTGACCGACCGCTCCAACGCTTGGTGGTCGTGCGTTAGCAGTCGTCTGATCGGCTTGGCGTCGATTTTCATGATGGATGGCACAGCAGCTTTGGTCCCAAACGAGCCATTCGTCGCGCCGGACACCAAAGGCCGCAACGGGTCGAAACAGCATTCCAACTCTGGTAGCCGGCCGAGCGCGGCTCTGGCGCGGAAATCGAGGCACTTTCAATTTTTTTAACGGCGCACGAATAGCGTCGAATATTATGGCCGTCGGCCCAGCTGAGAGGCTTTTATGGATTCGATCGATAGTTTCGCACTCATCACGCCGGCGATGATGGCAACGTTCGGCATCGTCTTTCTTATCCTATTCAGGGCAAATATCTTCGTCCCGTTACGGCCGCGGAGCGAAGGAGAGAATATTTATCGCCATGCTGACCCTCAAGCCTTTCACAGCACAGCATCATGCAACTTTATCCAGTTGGTTTGGCAATCAGATGCAGGTTGTCCAATGGGGCGGTCCCGGACTGATCTATCCGCTCGACTCCGCGCAGCTTGATTCTATGATTGACGATGGCGAAGGCGTCCATCCCAAACGGCGCTGCTGGATGGCCGAGGATGGGAGCGCAACCCCTATAGGCCATGTGCAACTGGCATATGATTGGGAAAACGGGGTGGCGCGACTTGCAAGAGTGGCGATCGCGCCGGCGATGCGAGGCCGCCGCCTCTCCATTCCGATGTTGCGTCTCGTTCTGGCGGAAGCGTTCGCGGATGCGGCGATCGAGCGGCTGGAACTGAATGTCTACAGTTGGAATGTAGCTGCGATAAGCACCTATTCCAAATTGGGTTTTGTTCCGGAAGGCGTGAGACGATCCTCCGTGAAAGTGGATGACGAGCGATGGGACACGGCAATCATGGGAATGCTCCGTCGCGAATGGGATGAGACGTTTGCGACATGATGGATGGCGATCGCGAGACAGCTCGCGATGTCCGCTTCTGGCGGTGCCAAAGGAGGCATTGTCCGGGTGACCTTGCCCCGTTGCAATTATCAGATCTGCAAAATCGTCGTTTCTTATGTCAAATCAGCCGATTGCGGATTCTTCACGGTCGACGAATGCCAATTGCGTGGAGACGTCGAAGTGGCTTCGGAAAGGCCGACGGAGTCCCTCGTCGCAAGCGCGGGAACTCCGTCGGTATTGCTTAACGACCTGCGCTCTGGCCGCCATCAACGTGCAGGATTTCACCTGTGACGAATTCTGCAGAATCGAGGAACACGACAGCGCTAGCGACCTCGCTCGCTTCGCCGATGCGGCCAAGCGGATGGAAGGTGCCGAGCATTTCGTGATGTTGTCTAGGATGCATCGGCGTGTCCGTCACGCCTGGTGCCACCGCGTTCACGCGGATACCCCTCTTCGCATATTCAATCGCCAGCACCCGGGTAACGGCATTCAGGCCACCCTTGGTGAGGGCCGCCAGCGCCACGTGCGAGCCGGTAATTCCGTTATCAATGCTCCCGGTGATATTTACAACGTGACCGCCCGCCTGTTTTTCCATTTCGGCGATGGCAAGCTTCGTGATGTGGAAGAAGCCGGCCATGTTCACGTTCATGACGGCGTTATAATCTTCAATGCTGTTTTCCGTAAAAGGCTTGCCGATAAAGATACCGGCGTTGTTCACCAAGGTGTCGATGCGACCGAACCGTGCAACCGCTTCAGAGGTGACACGCGCGGCAGTCGCGGGATCGCCGATATCACCAGCAACCGTCAGGATGTTCGGGTCTTCCGACGGCTTGATCGCGCGGGAGGTCGCGACAATTCGGTAATCGAGCTTACGGAATGCCTGGACGATTGCGGCTCCGATGCCCTGCGAAGCGCCAGTAACGATGACAACTTTACTCATGATCTTGATCTTGTCCTTCCAAGAAATATCTTGGTTGCGGCACCTGCTCTATGCGATCCGCGTCCAATGTGTACGCAACCGATATCGGTGATTTCACCGTCCGCGATAATTGGGCACGTTCCGAAGTCACCTTTCGGAAATTGCGAGAAGTCACCTTGAATTTCGGAGGAGAAAGCGTCGCATGCGCACCTCTCGCCGCTGTCAGCGCAGTCATAGGGCGAGGGATGCGGTCCTTTACGCAAGAGCGCCCAAGCGAGTGCCGGACCCTCTAGTTTTTGGTCAGCAGAGTAATGGATCTTTGCAGTTTCACCGGCCTCTGGACCTGAGCTTATTCACGTCGATATGGCCCATCGACTAACGATGAAGTTCCTCTGCCAGGAAGTCGATCAAAGCCCGGACGCGATGATTCACCGTGCTGCCATCGGTAACGGCATAGAGGTTGGCGTTGTCGGGTAAAAATTCGTCAAGGGCCGTCACTAAGTCCCCTGCCGCCAGTTCGTCTTCGACATCCCATATTGGGCACAGTAAAACGCCATATCCTTTCAAGGCCCATCTCTTCAAAATCGAGCCATCGTTGACAACCCGGTTCCCAGACACGCGGATTGAGATCACCTTTCCAGCATCTGAGAAGTGCCATGTCGAAAAAGTCGTTGCCGGCCGCGAGACAACTAGGCAAGTGTGACCAACAAGGTCTCCCGGATGCAGAGCTTTACCGCGGGCCTCCCAATAGGAGGGGGCGGCGCAAACTACGCGCTTTCCTCGCAGGATAAGGCGCGCTTTGAGCGAGGAATCTCTGAGAGGACCGTTCCTTATCGCAAGGTCGATGTTGTGTTCAACGAGATCCATGACGCTGTCGGCAACGTGCAAATCAATGGAAATTCCTGGATGTATTTCCATGAACCGATCGATCGCCGGAACGATCTTGCTTCGTCCGAAGTCGACCGTCGATGTCATCTTGATTGTCCCTCGTAAGGGACCCTCCTTCGCACCGCCGATGGACGCGTCCCAATCAGCAAGCAGTTTCCGTGTGTCCGCTAAGAACTGGAGCCCCTCTTGGGTAAACGAGAGACGCCGAGTGGACCGTCTGACCAGTGTTGTACCTCTTTGCCTCTCCAACTGCTGGAGAGCAGAGGTAACCGTTGACGTCGCGACCGAATGCTTTCGGGCGGCAGCCGAGAGGCTTCCGGCCTCCGCAATGCTCAGGAACAAACGAAGAGCGTCGAACGTGTCCATTGTTCACAAATCCCGGAAGGCCTTCTCGCGTTGTACCGGTCTATCACGCGGGCGTAACCGATCAAGTTCAGGACGCATGGGCAGGTTGCTGAAGACACTCCCCGCCGTGAACGTCAAACGAGACTGAACCAGCCAATCATCCAGTAGGTCTTCGCTCTCCGACGAAAGACGGACAGCGCGGATGTGCGGATCGCAACGATTGGCTCTCATCGTCGTCCACCTCCGAAGCCAACGAATCATCCTCAACGAGCTTTCGGCTAAGAAGCCCCGCATCCTCGAGTGCCTCGACGTCTGGCAAGTCGCGCAACGTCTCCATGCCAAACGCCGAGAGAATATGCTGGGTGGTTACATAAGTGTAAGGCGCCCCTGGCGTCGGACTGCGCGGCCCTGACGACAGGAACCCTGCCCCGCGAAGCGTGGCGATCGTATCGCGACCGACCTCTCTTCCAAAAATCTCCGACAGGTCGCTGCGTGTAACCGGCTTGCACTTCGGAGACCCAATCAGCTCCAAGTTACGCGCCGTGCGGCACTGCCGCCTGCTCCTTGCGGGCCATCATGAAGGCAACGACGAAGACGAGCAGGCCACCGATAGCGAGACACGCCGCCAGGAAGAACATCGGCGCAATTGTGCTTCCGGTCTCGTCCTTGATCCAGGGCACAACGTTTTGGGCGACGAAGCCGCCAAGATTACCGATGGAATTGATGGCGGCGAGGCCGGCAGCAGCGCCCGCACCCTTCAGGAAGCGCGACGGCAGGCTCCAGAAGACCGGCTGAGGCGCAAAAATACCGGCAGCAGCAATGCAGAGGAAGGCAAACTGCAACACATGGTTCGGAACGAGTGCGGATAAGAGCAGGCAGGCCGCACCGATGAAAGCCGGGATGACGATATAAGGCGTCTTCGATTTGGCTTTGTCGGCTGCCGCCGGCACCGCCCAAAGCGCAATTGCGACAACCACCCATGGGATGATGTTAATCAGGCCGTTCACCGTGTTGCTAACGCCGAAGGCATGGACGATCGTCGGCAGCCAATAGCTGAGGCCATAGGCAGCAAGCGGAAAAGCGATGTAGCACACCGCCATTAGCAGCACGCGAGGATCCAGAAGCGCCTTAAAGCCATTTTCTGCGTTCCGGTCCATGCCGGCATTTTCAGACGCGAGGCGGTTCGCAAGCCAGCTCTTTTCTCCGTTGCTCAGGAAACCCGCCGTTTCCGGCCGGTCATAGAGATAGAAGGAGGTGACTATGCCAGCGATGACGGCTGGAATACCCGTTGCCAGGAAGACCCATTGCCAGCCGGCATGGCCGTAGAGCCCATCGAGATCGAGAAGCATGCCTCCAACAGGTGCGCCGACCGCATTGGCAAGCGCGCTGAAGATCATGAAGAGCCCGACCATGCGGCCGCGATAGGCCGAAGGGAACCACAGGGTCAAAAGGTAGAGAACGCCGGGGAAGAAGCCCGCTTCGCAGACGCCGAGCAAAAACCGTAGGATGTAGAACATCGTCGCATTCTGCGTATAGGAAAGCAGAATGGTGACGATGCCCCAGGAGACGAGAATACGCGCGAACCAGACGCGTGCGCCGAACCTGTCGAGAAAAAGGTTGCTCGGCACCTCGAAAAGAAAGTAGCCGATGAAGAAGAGCGAAGCGCCGAGGCCGTAGGCATATTCACTCATGCCGAGCGCATCGACCATTTGCAGCTTGGCGAAGCTCACATTCTGACGATCGATATAGGCAATGAGATAAAGGATTCCGAGGAACGGCATCAGTCGCCAGGTAATCTTGGAAATCAATTGCTGTTCGTTGACCATGTAAATTCTCCAAATAATTGTTGATTTTTTCCGCTGAATAGATAGCGCACCAGGTGACTATAAATCGCACCGAACGGATCGAGGGACTTCCTAGATTGACAATGCACATGCCGACGGTCCATGCGTAAGGCATCGGAAAGCCACTCCTGCCGCCGCTTGCTTTCGGATCGTCAATCCTTTGTATCAAAAGCAAACTTCGGCATCTTGTTCTCGGGTACTTGCTGGCCTTTGCCATCCTTGGCTATCTGCCGATAGTCGCTCGGATCTCGTTCATACGCCTGTCGAAAAGCTCGCACAAAGCTTGAACGGCTTTCGTATCCTGCATTACGTGCAATGACGTCGACCGGCATCGTCGTTGTCGTTAATTCGATCGCAGCCTGGCGCATTCTCAAGTCTCGCAAGATGGCCATCGGGGATCGTCCAAAGATGTTCGAGAATCTCGCCATGAACGCAGAACGACTCAATCCTGCACTGTGCCCCAAGCTTTGAACTGAATGGGCGGCTCCCGGCCGTGCCACCATATCCGCAAAGGCACGCGTGATCTGCCTGTCGGCGAGTATCGAGAATCGCTCCGTCCACCGCTCGGATGACCTGAGGGACCGCCGCAACAATGAGACAAGGATTTGCTTGAGCAGCGACGAGGTCATAGCTCCGACGCCAACCTCTTGCTGAAGCAGCTCGTCCATAGCCTCGCGAAGCTTCAGATCGATCTTGTCAGCTGGCTCGAACTGCTCGATCACGGGTTCGCGGAGTTCCCCGAACAGCCTCACAGACTGACCAAAGAGTGCGGTAAAATAGCCGCATATCTGAACGATTTCGGGCTGCTCGTTCGGCACAGCGAGGCGCAGTATGCCGTCTTGATGTGTCCAGCAGTCTCTCGATATGAGCTTCGGCGGGCCACTTCCGCCGTCGACCTCGATCGCGAATGGAGTATTCGGCGGCACGATGATGAGCAAATGAGGGCTCAACGGCATCTGTGGTCCGCCGTTGATAGATATGCGTCCCACGCCACTCAAATTGTAGTGGATCCCGGGTGCGTCAACCTTTCCCATTTCGACTCGATGGCCACGCGGCACCAGAACCTCGATCAGCGTGATGACGTCGATGTCGATTGCCTGCATCAAGTTGTTGAGGTCGGTTGTAGACAATTTGACGTTGGAGCCCGCGGGCGGCGAAACGCTCTGCCCGACGAGTGCCTGATTTGGAACCGCTTTCGAAATGTTCCGCATGACTTTGGTGGTCCGATACTGCCCGGCTACCGGTGCAGATAGTGCTCGGAAGCCCGTTCTCGAAGGATGAGCTGGGCGTTGCCACGCTTTTCCGTACCACTGAACTTCGTGTCTTGCCATCGATTCTCGCAATCGTCTCGAAACGAAATTCGGCCCCTCAACGAAGTAGGCCACAATTCGCCGGCGCCGGTCTCGCCCGGTCAACTCCAAAACATCAACGCGGCTCCTCGTCCCCCTCATGCAAGCCGTTGCCTGTGCAAATAGTCGAGCACGGGGATGCCCTGCGGATCGGAATGGCGGGTTTGATCCGGATTGATCTCCGAGTAGACGATGACGCCGTTTCGATCGACGACGAAGCGCGCCGGGATCGGCAGGGTCCAGCTCTCGTCACCGTTCAATGTGGGCAAGTCTATGCCGCCCGCTTTGTGTAGACCTCGCAAGACTTCCGGTATCGCACAGCGGGCGCCGAACTGGGGTCGCGATGAGATACTCCACCCTCTCGCGCAGAGCGCGAAACTTCCTCGCGTCGATGGGCTTGAATGTCGGCAAACAGGCGTCCGATCTAGCCGACTTCAACGCCATTCCAGAACGCAAGGTAGCCTTTGATGTTCGCGGCTGCTGTCGAAGGGTCGGCATAGTACCAGACCGCGTCTTTGTTCGTCTTCCCGTCCACCTCCAAGGAATAGTAGTTTGCCACTCCCTTCCATGGGCACCGGCTGGTAGTAGAGCTCGGTCGAAGGAAGTCCTTTTTGACGGCCTCAGGGGGGAAGTAGTGGTTTCCTTCGACCACGATCGTCTGGTCCGATTCCGCTATCTTCAAGCCATTCCATGTCGCCGATGTCATTTCTTTTCCTTTCGTTGGCCGTAGCCTTTCGTGGCACGCGCCCTGCGCCGCCCTCGATCGCGGCTCGGTAGCCGGCCGGGCCTGGATGCGTTGCAACGGGGAATTATTGTACCGAACGCCTCCTGCCCGAGTCTTGTTTTCTGTCTTCGAACTATCATTGCAGGCGGTGTTGCATGGTTTCGCGCAAAGTCCGTAGGTCGTGCGCGAATATGCGGATACCCTCGGCCAGTTTCTCCGTAGCCATGGGGTCCTCGTTCATGATCCATCTGAACGTGATTTCGTCCATCGGGTCGGACGGCTGCGGGTGTTTGATGTCGACTGCGTCCTCGCTCACGAACCAGTGGCAGATCGCATCGGCCTCCTCCCGGAGCGGCGTCGGCGACAGCGCGCCCGGGGTGAGCGAGCGGGCGAGTTTTCCCTCGTCCGTTGAGAGCGCGTCGAGAAGGGCCGGCGCGATCGTGAGCCGGTCGCACCCCGCGAGGGCTTCGATCTGGCCGGTATTTCGAAACGACGCGCCCATCACGATCGTCCCGATGCCGTTCGCCTTGTAGTGGTTGTATATGTCACGCACCGAGCGGACGCCCGGGTCCTCCTCGGGTGCCAGGTCCCGTCCGAGAGACTTCTTGTGCCAATCGTAGATGCGGCCCACGAAAGGCGAGATCAGGAACGCTCCAGCCTCGGCGCTAGCGACTGCCTGGGCCCGATTGAGGAGCAGTGTCATGTTGCACTTGATGCCATCCCGCTGAAGCACTTCGGCCGCCCGAATCCCTTCCCAGGTTGACGCGAGCTTGATCAGCACCCGTTCACGATCGACGCCGCGTTCTTTATAGTCCGCGATGATCTGGCGAGCCTTGGCGATCGACGCCGCGACGTTGAACGACAGCGTCGCGTCGACTTCGGTAGACACGTAGCCCGGCACCAGGCGCAAAAGCTCGATGCCCACCGAGATCGCCAAGCGGTCAGCGGTCGCGGCTGCGATGTATCGCGGGTTACCGGTCTTTGCCCGCCCCCACGACAAAGCCTCTTCGACGACATGGCGATAAGCCTCGGTCCCAAGGGCCTTGAGCACGATGGTAGGGTTCGTGGTGCAGTCGGTAGGCTTGAATCGCGCCACAGCCTCAATGTCGCCTGTGTCCGCGACAACTGTGGTCATAGCTCGCAATTGCTCTAGTTTGGAAGTCATGGCCTTTTCCTTTCGACTTCTTTCCGCTCGCGTAGGCCAGGCGCATCTCGCCGAGTGAGTCCACGCCGTGGCGCTATTGAATGGCGCCCGTCCGTTGCTCCCTCCGCGCCTGCTGTGTTTGGTTCAGACAGGCCTTCCCGACTGCTCCTCCTCGAAGGTCACAGCGACTGCCGCGTTTGCAGACAGGCGAATTTTCTGGCCTTCGACTTCAGCGACAAGGCCGAGATCGATGAAGTGGTTGTGGTTCTTATGCGCGCCTTCACCACTGTCGCGCTTGGCAAGCTTGATCCGGCCGTCGACGACCGCATCAACAGTGCCGACGTGAACCCCATCCGCGCCGATCACTTCCATGTCCGGGACGATCTTTTCGCTGCTCATGCTCTTCTCCTTTGCTGGGCTTTCGCGTCGGCCGTGCCGCCCGCGTATGTACTCAGACGTCCTCGGCCAGCCTCAGGCCGAAAAATTGCCACCGGGTGTGGCCTGGAAAGAAGTTCCGATAGCCGGCCCGGACGTGACCTCGCGGCGTGACGCAAGAGCCGCCTCGCAGGACGAACTGCCCTGACATGAATTTACCGTTGTATTCGCCAACGGCGCCTTCCACGGCTCGGAAGCCTGGATATGGGGTGAAGGGACTGCGGGTCCACCCCCAGACGTCGCCGAACATCTGTTGCAGTCCGGCGCGCGGTGCTGCAGGCTTCGGTCGCAGCCGGTTCGCGTCGAGGAAGTTGCCCTCGAGGCCGAGCCCCCCGTGTCGCCACCTCCCATTCGCTTTCCGTGGGGAGGCCCTTGTCGGCCCAGGTAGCGAAAGCGTCGTTGCAAGTCATTCGCTCCAAGTGCCGACTGGAATAAGCGCATTGGTTCCATGTGGAGACCTCTTGAGTAATGGTTTGCTGTTGCTGACCGCGAAGCAGAGCGCACGCAAGCACACTAGGTGATGTCGACTGCGTTTCTACGCCGATCGGCGTAAGGATGGATCTTGACCGGCGCCGGGGCGTCACGTCGGCGCGCGCGCCTTGTCGACCGCTGCGATGAATTCCTCCGCGGCGATAGCGAAGCCGTCCTGCAGCACTACGCCTGCCGGGTCGACGGCGACGAACCACGGTGTTCCACCGGTGCGATAGTTTTCCATCGTCGTGGGAAGCCGGTGTCCGGGTAGGCCCCCCTCGTGGCCGAAGGGAATGCGCAGGTCATATCGTCTCTGGTCCTCGGAGAGTCGCTCAGCTGTATTGGTTTCGGCGCCCTCGAAGACAGTCTGCACCACGGCGTAGGCGACATCGCGATCCCGCGTCCGCTCGATGAGAGATAACAAAGCCGGGAACCCGTGTGAGTGACAGCCGGGGCACCAGTGCTGATAGAAGAACAGAACACGATGGCGCTGCCCGAGTGAGGACACGGTGACCGGTGGGCAGTGCATGCCCTCCGCGTCGATCCAGTACGGAACGAACAGCTCGGGTGCTGGACGTCCGGAAATGCCGTATTTCATTGCGTCTACCTCCTTTTCTTTGCGAGGCTGACGAGTCAGGCTGCCGCATTGCGCCGCGGCAGCTTCCATTGCGGGCGGATGAAGTGGCATGTGTAGCCGTTCGGAATACGCTCCAGGTAATCCTGGTGCTCCGGCTCAGCCTCCCAGAAATCGCCGACGGGGGTCACCTCGGTGACTACCTTGCCCGGCCATAGACCGGAAGCTTCAACATCGGCGATGGTGTCTTTGGCAACGCGCTTCTGCTCATCACTTGTATAGAAGATCGCCGAACGGTAGCTCGCGCCACGGTCGTTGCCCTGGCGGTCGACCGTCGTCGGGTCGTGGATCTGAAAGAAGAACTCCAGGATATTTCGGAAGCTCGTCTCAGCCGGATCGAATATGACCTCGATCGCCTCGGCGTGGTCGCCGTGATTGCGGTAGGTCGCGTTCTTGACTTCTCCGCCCGAATATCCGACCCGGGTCGAGACCACTCCGGGCAGCCGTCTAACGAGCTGCTGCATGCCCCAGAAGCAGCCGCCGGCCAAAACCGCGCGTTCTGTCGTTGCCGTCATCGGGTTTCCTCCTGCTTGGAAAAGAGTTTGGCGTAGTCGCCGTAGCCCTCGCTCGTCAGCTGATCACGGTGGATGAACCGGAGCGATGCCGAATTCATGCAATACCGCAACCCCCCTTTGTGGCGCGGGCCGTCTGGGAAGAGGTGGCCAAGGTGGCTGTCGCCATGCTTGGAGCGGACTTCGGTTCGGGTCATGCCGTGGGTATTGTCGACATTCTCGACGACGTTTTCCGGCTCGATCGGCTTCGTGAAGCTCGGCCAGCCTGTGCCGCTGTCGAATTTGTCGATTGACGCAAAGAGCGGCTCGCCGGACACCACGTCGACGTAGATGCCGGGCTCTTTGTTGTCCCAATACTCGTTCTGGAACGGCCGTTCGGTACCGTCGGTCTGCGTCACCCGGTATTGTTCCGGCGTGAGGCGAGACAGCGCATCCGGATTCTTGTTGTAGGATCTCATCTGCTGTCCTCCATTTGAGCCCTAGAGTTAAGAAACCGGAGGCCGCCGGTCCAATGACCGATGGGAATTGAATCGATGCCTTGGACTGAAGAGCGATACAGGTTCGATGGGCCGCTCGGCGAATGCCGTAGCGAAGGAGGGGTCGCGATGGGAGGTGACAAATTCGGGTGGGTACTGGCGAAAGTGCCAAAGTTACAGCGAAGGAGCATTTACGGACCGACGCTACGGAGCGACGGTTCGCCGTTCCAGGGACGATGGGAGAACTAACGTGTTTGCACGCGAATCGCGGAATCGTACTCTGGCGCGACCGAGTGACCGAGCGCCGGCCGGTTCGCCTAAGCTTTCCCCGGCGAGCCTACGCACGGCCGCGAGGATCTCAGTAGGTTCCTGCCTTATGGTGAAGTCCGGCTCTATAAAGGCGCTTTGGATTTGGCCATTGCGATCGACGACATAGGTGGCCGGCAGCGGCAACATCCACATGGATGATCCGTGCCTCTTCCCAAGATCGATTTTTAGGCTCGAGTAATAGGCCCGGGTTTCTTCGGGAACTGAAAACAAGACGCCGTAGGACATGGCGACGCCATGGTCGACGTCGGCGAGGACCTGGAGGTCAAGGCCGAAGCTGCGCTTCATTTCGCGGGGGAAGCCTCCAGTGTCCGGGCTGAGAACGACGAGATTGGCTTTGAGATCCTCGAACTCCTGTTTCGCCGCCTGGAGGCCGCAGAGCTCGGCCGTGCAATAGGGGCACCACCCACCTCGGAAGAAACTTATGACCAGGGGTCCTTCACGTCGTAGCTGCTCGGACGATACCAAGCGACCATCGGCATCCGGCAGCAAGAAGTCCGGCGCGGTGTCGCCAACATTCAAGGCGCGCGATGCGAAATCGTGCTCCCGGATCCGTTTTACAAGAAAGTCGTAGGCCTCCCAATCTGCTGGTCCGAACGCAGCAAGCAGATCGCCCCTTAGTTTGTCGTAGTTCATTGTCTTACCGACCCTCAATTGAAAAGATTGACACGCAGAATTCCGAAAAATGAAACAATAGATGTCCCCATCCGGTTTCTACGGCTCACAATTGGAGGTTGCTCAACTCGGATTCCAATGATGCGTGGCTATCAAATCGATGCCATAGCATTGGCGGGAAGACGATAAAACCGGCGGCGCAAGTCTCACCGGTGAGCCGCGTTGCTGAAACGCTGAACTGCTAATGGCGGCGCGCCGGTTCGGCAGCATTCCGAGTAGTTATCGAGTCAATACCTTTACGCAGCTTTCGCCAAAACCTAACGGTTTTCCGCCACGGCCGAAACCACGAGAGAACTCTGTCGCAGGCGAGACGCTGCCGCACGCGGCGAGTCGGCTGAAGATGCGTGCAAGAAACGGCGGGGCCGCGGCCGCGCGACCAGGCAAATGGGGTGCTGACAGGTGGACGAGACGAGCGGAGGAGTAGACTTCATGGAGCAGGAAGAGCAGCACCTGCTCGACAGCCTGAGGCGGTTGCGACGCTCGCTCCGCGTCCAGGCCGCGGACGAGATTCCGGCGATCGAGCATGTGACCTTCGGACAAAGGATCGCCGATGCGGTAGCGAGCGTCATGGGATCGTGGACATTCATTATAATCCAAAGTGCGGTTTTGGTTACTTGGATTGCGACTAACGTCGCGGGCGCGATGAGCGGCTGGGACCCTTACCCGTTTATTCTCTTGAACCTCGCTCTCTCCTTCCAGGCCGCTTACGCGGCTCCCGTTATCATGATGAGCCAGAACCGGCAGCAGGACATCGACCGCCGGGCCGCCGAGAACGACTACAGAATCAATGTGAAGGCAGAACTTGAGATCGAGCTCCTTCATGAGAAGATAGACCAGCTGCGAGAGCAGGAAGTTCTCAAGTTGACCGAGGCGGTAATGCGCCTGACCATGTTGCTCGATCGCGCCACAAGCGAGACACCGTCGACCGTCTTGGAACTGCGCGGGGTAATAGATCCGGCTTCATAACGATCGGCTATAAATTCGATGGCGACACGTGATTTCCCCTTCAGAAATCAAGACGCCACTCTTTCCAACCTCAGGTGCATTAACGCCCACGACCGTCAGCAAAGAGAAAGATGTTTGCGATGGTCACTTGCGGTTTTACAGGCCGGCACACAGCGGACAACCGTTCCGCCCGCATTCCACCCGGCCAACACATAGTCGAAAACTTTCCTGTGCTTTCCGCCGGCCCAACGCCCCACGTCGAGCTGGAATCCTGGAAGTTCACGTTGAAGATCGGGCCGCGCCCGGTGAAGTCCTGGACCTGGAGAGTTCAACGCCCTTCCCCAGACAAGCTACTCGATCGCTTCGGCGCCCAGCTCTACCGGAATCCTGGAGCTGGCCGTGGAGCGGCTGCCAGGCGGTGAGGTGTCGCCATTCTTCCACGACGTTGCGGAGGTCGGAGATGAGATAGAGCTCCGTGCCCCGCTAGGTGGCCACTTCATCTGGCGGGACGATGCCTCAAGGCCAGTCCTACTGATCGGCGCCGGTCTAGTGTCGCGCCGCTTGCGGCGATGGTCCGCTACCGCCGCGCGAGCGGACAGCGCGTCCTGACCGAGCTGCTGATGTCCGCGCGTACGAGGCGAGGCACGCTTTTCGGAGACGAGCTGCTCGCCGCCGAAGAATCCAAGTCCGGCTTCTCCTTCGCCCTGGCTTTGACCCGGGAGCCGGCGACACGCAGGTCGGATTTTAGCCGACGTATTGACGCGGCCGATGGTCGCCGACATCGCGGCGAGATTGCCCCTCCCCGCCGCGTTCTGTGTTTGTGTGTGGGTCGAACGCTTTCGTCAATGTAGCCGCCGACGGTGCACTCGCGGCTGGGATCAATGCCGCGTCAATCAAGACCGAGCGATACGGCGCTTGATGGCTCGCGGGTTGAACGGTTGGCTTGGTCAGACATTCGCTAAATTACGGATGGCGAGAGCGAGTACGCTTGAGTTGGACAATCGTCTAGCATTGCCGACTAACGGCTACACCAGCTTTGCAAAGTCATAATCCGCACGTTGCCCGACATGCCGTATCAATAGCACGAGCGCATCTTGACATAGCTGACCTCGCTTTCGACCGCACAGAGAGTTTGACTCTCACGACATCGGCGATATCTGCTCGTACGTGTTGTCGCGGCGAGCAATTTTATTCTCATTGTTATTTTCGATCTGAAGGTTGACCGGCATGGCATCCGCGCGGGTGGCCGATAACGGCCGGCTATAGATTTGATGGCGACAGGTGATTTCCCTTTCGCCTCGCTCGACTACAGTCTGCTGCGCATCATCGTTCCCGCGACTTCAAGCTTGGAGGCCGATATGCAAATCGCAGAGTCAACGACAGTTCCATCGCCCCGCCCGGAAAGCAATCCTGTAATCGGCGTGCTGTCCGACGAAATCGTCGTCCTAGCGGAACGCGGTGGAGTTGCGATTGGGCCGGGCCGCGGATTCAGCACTTTCGTGCGACCGGTGCATCACAGCTCGGGACAAGGATCTCCGGCAAGGACACGGTCGGTCGAGATTCCCCTCATCGGAAGCGACGGGGAAATTTCAGGCGTTTTGTGTCGCGAAATCCCGCTCGCCGAGCGAGCTAATCCCGTAGCCGATTCAGAGCTTCAGCGCCTGCAGGAGATTGACGAGGTCGCCAAGGTCTTCGTTCACGACATTAACAATGTGCTATCGGTGATTGGGGGCGGCCTTCGCCTGTTGGAGTGCCAAGGCGACGCAGTCACTCGGGAGGTGATCTTCGAACGGATGTACCGGGCAGTCGAGCGAGGTGCGCGTTTGAGTCGGAGCCTGCTCGATGCAGGCAGGCACCCCCGCCCCTCCACCAGAGAGTTCGCGTCCCAAGCCCACCTGACCGCTGCCGCCGAAACGTTGGGGCACGCACTTGGCGAGCGGACCCGAATGGAGGTCGAGATCAGCCCCGACCTCTGGGAGTTCAGCGCGGACCCCGAGCAGCTCTTTTTCGCGCTGCTGAACTTGTGCCGTAACGCGGACGCGGCGATGTCGTGCGGCGGCGTCGTGTCGATCATCGCGACCAACGTTGATCCGCTCCCCGCAGCACCTCAAGGCGCCGTGGTGATCACAGTGGCGGACAATGGTTCGGGCATGTCGGAGGATGTCCTATCACGGGCCTTCGAACCTTACTACACCACAAAGGCGGCCGGCGACGGCACGGGGTTGGGCCTCCCCCAGGTTCGCAAGTTCGTCGAACAACACGGCGGCGCGATCCGGTTGGAGTCCGAGCCGGGCGTCGGCACGACGGTGCGCATGGTCTTTCCGCGGGTTTGCTCCGAGGCGAGAAACGACTCTCCGATCGTTGGTAGCGACGCATGCCCCAATGCCGGGACGCGCCAGCTCACAATCGGTTACGTCCCATCGCATTCTGGCGGCACATTCGTCCTCACCGGCTCTGACGCCGAGATCATTTGAGTGGTGACCACCTGGGGATGCGGTTAAGGAGGCAACAGGGACCTCGCGCTGGTTAGACCCGGCCTTTATTAGGACAAGAACAAAGTTCTCGGCCCGTCGAGCACCGAGATCACAGCCGTGGCGGCGATGATCGAGGGATGACCGCGGGTGCGTTCCCAAGAAGCTTTTCCTCTACGCCAGCCGTTTCAGCGACAGCTTCGACGACGCCGCAGAATCGGCTGGAAGATCTCGGTGTCGGGCTTCGACTGGCCCTCGCTGATCGCCGCGAAAGACGGGGAGATCGGGTGTCTGGAACGACTATACGGCGAGGGTCAGGAGCGCGTCGGCGTCGAGTTCGTTCACTCTCGTGCAGTGCTTGAGGACGCGCACACGGTCCGCCTTGTCGGCGACGGCCAGCTCGTGCCGCCTCGCTCTGTACCGAGCTACTCGAACTGTCGGACCGGATCGCAGTGAACGTCGTCGGCCCGCAAGCGCAGCCGTCCGGGAATGGAATCGATAACGGTATGGAATTTCCCAAGCTTGGCGACGGCGATTAGCGTCGGACACTTGACGTAGGATAGGGATCGGCCGAGATCGCGTACACCCGCTCACCGCGCCCGCAAATAAGGAGTTTCGAATGAACCTTGAGGTCGACGACATCGTCGAGGCCGTGTCTGAGCTCATAAAGCGCGGCTATGACCGGGAGTACCGGATCAAGGACGGCGGGCTCTACGACCTCGCGACCGGCATGGCAGTTGCGACAAGCGACGTCCAGGTTGACGTCTCCCTGAGGTTCGAGAGCGGATCCGGCGGAGGCGACGGATCAAACGTCTACGCGATTACAGATGGGAGGACGAAGGGTAAGGGGCTGCTGATCGACGCCTTCGATACACTCGACCAGGATTGTTCCCGCGAGCTCTTTGCGCGCCTCACGACCGCGCGGCGCCCCAAGCGGATCTCAGAAGAGGTGGCCCCTAGCCGGTATGGTCTTCGGAAGATCTACAAGAGCGAGTTCGAGGAAGATCCGGAGCGATTCGTGCTGCGCATCGACTTTCCCGACTTTCCCCCGTGTCCCTTCGGGCAGTCCTTTTCCGTGCTGGGATTCGACACCGCCGAGCAGCGGTACGTCTGGCTCGTCACGAGCATCCTGCGCGACTCGCGACTTGCTCGCGTGCCCTTCCAGGCTGCGGACGTTCCAGACAACGAATGATCGCGCAAAAGACGACGAACAAGCGCAGGCCGAGATAGCGAGCGATCTCTCCGAAGCGCTCGACGATACAGCCCACGACCACACAGACAAAATCGAGAAGTTGGAAAAGATCGATTTTGGTCCGAAATCAAGCGTCCAGGAAGGTGCGCTCATAAAGCTCTCCGGTCGCCATTTCATCGCGCCTCCGTTGGCTTGGAAGCAGGCTATACGAAGGACCCGCCGTGGCCGGGTTGAGTTCAACATCGTTTCGTTCACGCTCCTCGGCGACGGTCGCCAAGCGCCCGTGACAAGCGAAGCTGTCAGCTTAACGACAAATACCGCCATTCTGCTCGTCAAGTGAAAATTTCTAGTATAAGAAATCAACGACTTATCGTAGCGAAAATCCTGCGGAAAGCCGACTGAAAGCGTCATAGCGACTGAAGTTGACAGCTCCAACCGCCGCCTGGGAATAAAACCTCGCCTCTCTCGAACACTCAAACTCAGGACATAACTCAAATGCTTCGCCGTCTGGTCGTCGAGACCTACCACAATGTCATTGGAAAACTTCCCCCGGTTCTGACGGTGAACGACGGCGATATCGTCGTGACCGACACGATTGATGCGGCGGGCTTTGACAAGTCGGGGGTGCGGTATGCCTCGGGACCGAACCCGATGAACGGTCCCATATTTGTTTCTGGGGCCGAGCCAGGCGACGCCTTGAAAGTCGAGATTTTATCAATGACCCCGACTCGAGATACCGGGTGGACTCGGAGTTCGGTCGCGGCAAATGTTGTCGATCCCGAATATGTGCGCGGACTGCCGCCCCGAGACACTGCCATTTGGACGATTGATCAGCATTCCATGACTGTTCGCCTTCAAGACCCGATCCCGGGCCTCGAAGATCTCGTTCTGCCGATGCGTCCGATGATCGGCTGCTTCGGAGTAGCGCCAAGTCTCGGTCAGTCAATATCGACAGCAACGAGTGGCGAGTATGGCGGCAACATGGACTATCGCTTGTTTGGGCCAGGAACCACAGTCTGTTTGCCGGTCTTCGAGACAGGCGCGCTGTTCTTTGTTGGAGATTGTCACGCTTTGCAGGGCGACGGCGAGATCGTCGGGACCGGAATCGAAACGACTTTCGAGGTGACGATGCGCCTGTCCGTCGTGAAAGAAGCTAAAATCACGTGGCCTCGCGGCGAAACGTCTACTGACATCTTTACGATCGGCAACGCACGTCCGCTTGATCAGGCGCTCCAGCATGCTACCACGGAAATGCTGGAATGGCTGGGTCGTGATTACGGCCTTGGCAAAACGGCAGCCAGCCACCTTCTCGGCCAGGTCGTGCGATATGACATCGGCAACGTGTTCGATCCGGCCTACACAGTGGCTTGCCGGGTATCCAAAGAATGGTTGAAGCGATAAACGCACCGTCGAACGGCCATCGACTACGATCCGGTTAGAGCCACGACTAACCACCCACTAGCGTGTCGGCATGTTCAGCGGGAAGAGGCGGACCCGGTACTGAAGTCAGGGTGAATTGAAA